>DASROF010000001.1:0-9430 GCA_035647075.1 Vicinamibacterales bacterium
ACCTCTCTCCGCCCGCCCGTTAGTACCCCTCAGAAGCCGCCCTCAGGCGGACCACGGAACCGGATCAACCGTAGTGTCCGCCTTCAGGCGGACCACGAAAGAGAGGAGTGCCATGAGCACGCGAAAGAGGCGGTCTGGGCGAGTGTTGAGGATCGTCATTGCCGGGTTGCTGGCCAGCCTGATCGGGGCGCAATCAGCGCGCGCGGCGGGCCTTCTGGTGTCGGACGGGGGCCTCGGTGGTGTGCTGAGGATCGACGAGCACTCCGTGCGCGTGACGGTCAACAACGCCATCGCCACCACGGAGGTCACGCAGGTGTTCCGCAATACGGAGAACCGCCAGATCGAGGCGCTGTATACGTTTCCGGTGCCGCGCGGCGCCACCGTGTCGAACTTCAGCATGTGGATCAACGGCAAGGAAATGGTTGGCGAGGTCGTCGAGAAGAATCGCGCGCGCGAGATCTACAACAGCTACAAGCAGCAGAAACGCGATCCCGGTCTGCTCGAGCAGACGGACTTCAAGACCTTTGAGCTGCGCATCTTCCCGATCGCGCCCAACGCGCAGACGAAGATCCAGTTGACCTACTACCAGGAACTGGACATCGACAACGACTGGGTCACCTACGTGTATCCGCTGGCCACGTCCACGTCGAGACCGGCGGATCAGAAGGTTGCAGGGAAGTTCGCGCTGTCGCTCGAGACGAAATCAGAGGTGCCGATCCTGACGATGGAGAGTCCGAGCCATGGCGACGACTTCGTCATCGCCCGCCACACGCCACACTACGTGCAGGCCAGCCTGGAGGCGGTTGGCGGCGACCTGAGCCGGGATCTTGTGCTTGCGTACCGCGTCGAACGCCCGCGCACGGGCATCGACGTCGTCACCTCGAAGGTTGGCGGTGAGGACGGGTACTTCTATCTCACCATCACGCCTGGCGACGAGCTGGCCGCGCAGAACACCGGGGCGGACTACGTGTTCGTCATGGACATTTCCGGCAGCATGGCGCAGGACGCCAAGCTGGGAACGTCGCGCCGGTCCGTGGATGCGTTCATCCGGTCGCTCGGCCCGAACGATCGCTTCGACATCATCACGTTCAATGTCGCCGCGAACGCGCTGTTCCGCGAGCTTCGGGCGGCGCTGCTGGTTCTCCGGCAGCGCGGCGCCGCGTTTCTCGAGTCACAGCAGGCCCGAGGCGGGACCGTGCTGGCGCCGGCGATCACCGCTGCCTATCGATACGGCAATCCGGACCGGCCGCTCAATGTCGTCATCCTGAGCGACGGCCTGACCGAGCAGCGCGATCGTCCCGAGCTGCTGTCGCTGATTCGTTCGCGGCCGCCGAGCGCGCGCGTGTTCTGCATCGGCGTTGGCAACGACGTCGATCGTCAGCTGCTCGAACAGCTGGCGGAAGATGCCGGCGGCCTGGCGGCCTTCGTGTCGCGGGCCGACGACTTCGATCGCACTGCGCAAGCGTTTCGGCGCAAGCTGCAACGTCCGGCGGGTTCCAACGTGCAACTGACGTTTGCTGGCGTTGATGTCTACGACGTTGAGCCCAAGGTGCTGCCGAACCTGTATCACGGGATGCCGATCCGCGTGTATGGCCGGTACCGCAAGGGCGGAACGGCGAATGTGACGTTGCGAGCGGACGTGAACGGGTCGGAGTTGCGGCAAGACACGAGCCTGAGCTTCCCGACAAAGGAAGCCGACAATCCCGCAATCGAGCGGATGTGGGCGTTTCATCGAGTGCAGCGGCTGATGAAGGAAGCCGATCGCACGGGATCCCGGGCGTCGGTCGTCGACGAAATCGTGCGTCTCGGCGAAGGCTATTCGATCGTGACCGAGTACACGTCGTTCCTGGTCCTCGAAAACGACGCCGAGTACCAACGCTGGAGCCTCGAGCGGCGAAACGCGCTCCGTCAGGAGCGCGATCGCAAACGACAGGGTGAGTTGGACGCGCAGTTGGCCGCCATGCGCAGGGGCGTGCCGGAAGGGCTGGGCACCGCTGATGAGGTCCGGAGTACGTCGAATCCGTCGAATCCCCGCTCGCCGGCGGCGCAGGGACCGCGATCGATACCGACGCTCCCCAGCACGGGCGGTAGCAGCAGCGGGGGCGGCGCATTCGACCCTGTGACGGGAGGTCTCGCGCTGGGACTCGCAGCGCTCGGCTTGCTGAAGCGGCGCCAGTCGCACGAGCAGGAGAAATGAGGTGACGGGGAGGGGTTGGGGTCCGTCTGACGGCGGACATCACAGAGCGAGGCGCACTCCGTGCGCGTCGCTGTTCTTCGTCGCGACCGCGGCAGTCGTCTTTCTGTGGCCCGGTCTCGGATCGCACCTTCAGTACGATCGGGCCGCGATCATCGCTGGAGAAGTCTGGCGCCTGGTGGCAGGCCACTGGGCGCACTACTCCCTCGATCACTTCTTCTGGGACGTCCTCGCGTTCGCCGCACTCGGAGTGGCATGCGAGCGGAGGGGCCGGGCCCGTTTCGTGGGCTGCGTCCTCATGTCAGCCCTGGCGATCTCCGTCTCCGTCTGGCTGATGTTGCCGGACATGCAGATCTATCGCGGCCTGTCGGGCATCGATTCCGCACTCTTCGCCTTGCTCACCGTTGTGATGTGGAGCGACGGACGGTCGCAGCGGCCGGGAAGGCAGGCGATCGCCATGGCCTGCTTGATCGCATTTCTGTTGAAAGTCGCGTTCGAGCTGATGACCGGCCGGAATGTGTTTGTGAACGCCGCGGAGACTGGCATGGTCAGCGTGCCGCTCGCCCACGTCGTCGGCGCGTTGTGCGGCCTGGTGATCGGCGCCGGCTGGCAACCTATGTTACGGTCTAGGCACACCACACAGTGGAGCAGCAGCACAACGTAGGCGTCGCCGCACGGGCACTACGGTTGGTGATCGGGGGACTGCTGCGCGCCGCGTTCAAGCTGTACTTCCGGTCGATCAACGTGCATGGCCTCGAGCGCCTCCCCGAGCGCGGCCCTGTGCTGCTCGTTGCCAATCATCCGAACTCGCTGCTCGATCCGGCGATTCTCGTCACGCTGCTGCCGCGTCCCATTCATTTCGGCGCCTCAATCGTCATCTTCAAGGGAGCCTTCGTTCCTATCCTGGAGGCGTTCGGCGCGATTCCGCTCGTTCGCGCTCAGGACGATCGGCAGGGGATGGGCGGCAACATCGGGGCTTTCAAGAAGTTCGCCCGCCTGCTCCGCGACGGACAGATCGTCGCGATCTTTCCCGAAGGAATCACGCAGGACGAGCCGCACCTGGCGCCGTTCAAGACCGGGCCGGCACGCATCGCCCTGCAGGCCGAGTCAGCAGCCGACTTCGGCCTGCACCTCACCATCGTGCCGGTGGGACTTCAGTTCGAGCCACGCCGCCAGTTTCGTGGAGACGCGTTTGTCCGGATCGGCGAGCCGTTCACCGTTGCCGACCTTGCGCAGACGTACGAGGAGAGTGCGCATCGCGCCACAGCGGAGGTGACCGCCCGGATCGATGCCGCGATCAAGCGTGTCGCGTATCACGTGGAATCGAGCGACCAGATCCCGTTTGTCGAGCGTCTGGTCGACGTCTATTTCCTCCGTGCGCGGCGGACCGGAGTCTTTGGTGTACGCGGGGCAGGCGTCCGCGGTGAGTTGAAGCAGAAGATGGCCGCGTGTCTGAACCACTATGCCGTGGCCGACCCGGAGGCCGTGGGCGGTGTTGAACGCGCGTTGAAACGATATGAGCGGCTTCGCGATGCCGCGGGCGTCGACAGACGGCTGCTCGAGCAACCGGCCCGCATGCTCCCGGGACCACTGGCTCCAGTACAAGCGGCAATCGAGGCGCTGGCCGGGGCCATCCCCGCATTGTTCGGATTCATCACCAGCGCTGTCCCGTTCTTCATAACCAGAACGATCGCGCGGCGCGCCATCCGGACGAGCAAGGCGACGGCGCTGTCGCTCAGTCACATCCTGGCGGCTACGGTGTTGTTTCCAGTGGCGTATGCGCTGGAGGTGCTCTGGGTCTGGAATACCTTCAGCCGTGCGGCGACCATCGCGTTCGCGCTGCTTCTGGTTCCGACCGGACTGTTTGCCTGGCTCTGGTGGCGCCGGATGAAGACGCTGGCGGTCAACGTCGGCGGCCGGGTCGCATCGTGGATGAAAGTCGAGGCCGTGTCCCGGGTCGTCGAGGCGCGCAACGAACTGCTTCAGCGCATGGAGCGCATGCGCGAACGCTATCGGGCCGAAGTACTCGGCTGGGGCCCGATTGGTCTGGTGGGAGGGGCCCGAAGGCGACAACTGACCACGGCCGTCACTGTCGTCGGCCTGGCGCTTGTCGCCGCCTTCCTCTTTGGGTTGCGCAACCGGGCCGTGCCAGGTCTTCCTTCGACGTCGTCACCGTGGCATCTCATACGGCAGGATGATCCCGCCGTGGTTGCCGACCGACTCGAACACGATGCACGCGGCGCCGTTGCCGCAATTGCCGCCCTCGATCATCTCGAAGCCCAGATGCGGGAGTTCCGTGCTGCGTTTATCCGCGGCGAGCGCAGCTATTACTCGCAGGAGGACGAGGACACGATCCACAGGCTGCTGCTGACGTACCTGAACCTCCGGACGGCGCTGCTACGGACCGTGTGGACATACCGCGGTGCGTACGATCACCCTGCGGACGGGCCATTTGAGACGCGCGCGCTTCTACTCGCGTATGCGAGCGCCGCGTCACTATTCGAGAAGGCCGACGTCCTCGTCAGCACGTTCGCTGACAACAGAGAGGCCCGACGCAAGCTGAACGAAGGTGATCTGGCGTGGGACATTCCGTCGGGTACGTACGACCGCCTGATGGGAAGTCTGGCCAACGCGAACGTCGTCTCCGAACTTCACGCCGGAGCGATGCGCCTCGAGTCGCTGACGGCAGGCGACGTGCCGGCAGATGAGACATGGCAGGCCCTGTTCAACGCAGCCTCTCGTGCGAGGCCGGTGGTCGAGCGCGCGACGCAGCGCGTCGGCGACCGGAAGATCGAATTGGCACTGATCGACCTGCGATCGCACACGGGCGATTCGCAGTATCTCGCGCAATCGATGGTGTCCACATGGATCGGCGACTTCCGGCTGAAGTCGCGGCCGGACCACGGCGGCCTCATCACGCCAGGGCAAGCCGCGGACGTCCGCAAGCTGTTGCAGCCGGGCGACATCCTTCTCGAGCGGCGCAACTGGTTCATGTCGAACGCGTTCCTGCCGGGGTACTGGCCGCACGCCGCCGTCTATCTGGGAGACCCGCAGTCGTTGCGGGAGCTGGGCGTCGCCGACGATCCGCGCGTGAGACGCAACTGGAGCGCGTTTACGACACCGGACGCGAGCGGCCACCGCTATGCGGTGATTGAAGCGATGAGCGAGGGCGTGGTCTTCACGAGTGTCGAGCATTCGGTGGGCGAGGCCGATGCGGTCGCCGTGCTTCGTCCGCGACTGAGCGACGCGCAGAGGCGCGAGATGGTCGCGCGGGCATTCTCGCATTACGGAAAGCCGTACGACTTCGAGTTCGACTTCTTTTCAACCGATCGCCTCGTCTGCACCGAGGTGGTGTACCGCTCGCTGGACGGGATGATCACGCTGCCGCTCATGGAGATCCTCGGCCGCCGTGCGCTCCCGGCGGTCGGATTCGTCCGGGTCTATTCAGATACGCGTGGCCGCGCTGACCGTCCCTTTGATCTCGTCTATTTCCTGGACGCCGAAGAGAAACGTGGACGCGCTGTTGTCGCGTCCGAAGCGGTGTTTCTCGAGACGCTGAACCGGCCGGGACTTACCTTCCTGCAGTAAGAGTCCGGCTGAAGCCGGACACTACGTCACGCGCTGATGTCCGGCTTTAGCCGACCCGTCAGCAGCACAGACAGCGCGACGGGCCGTGCCCTTCGCTGAGAAGGCGGCCGTCCCGCCCAGCCAGAACGACTCCCAGTGCGCGGCCGTCTTCCAGCCGCAGCGTGAGCGGCCTTCCGATCAGCGACACGTCGGTCACCTCGAAGTCGGTGGATCCTTCGATCCGGTGAACGCCGGGAATCGGCATGCCGGAGCCGACGAGCATCCCCTGATACCGCGCGACGGAGTAGCGCACCCGTCGCAGGACGGTGCCCTGGTCTTCCAGGTCGCCCGTGCCCGAGAGCTCCTCAACGAGCTTGAACGTCGCGTGCTGCACGCTTTCATCTTACTGACGATTACGTGATCGTCACAGGCGCGTGACTTCGGCGTGCTTCGGCCGGTGAGTTACAGAAATCGCCGTTTCGCGAGGGAAATGCGTGTGATATAAGTCCGGCGCTTTACGCAGCCGCAGGCTGCGGTTCTGGCAGCTCAGGAGGTCGATCGTGATACGAACGCACGTTTCCCGCGCACTTCGTGTGTGCGCATTCGCCGTCATTGGCGGCATCGCCGCATCATCCAACGCATCCGCGCAGATTACGAACTGCGGGAGTCTTCCGAACTATGGCGCCTTGAAACTGGCGCTCGACGCCGCGGTCGCCGCTGAAAGCAGCGGGTTCAACCTGCAGATGTGGGCGACCATCGTCGATCGCGACGGGATCGTCTGCGCGGTCGCGTTTTCGGGCACGGACAGAGGCGCGCAGTGGCCGGGTAGCCGGGTGATCTCCGCACAGAAAGCCAATACGGCAAACGCGTTCAGCCTGCAGGGGCTGGCGCTCTCGACCGGCAATCTGTACTCCGCGGTGCAGCCGGGCGGCAGCCTCTTCGGGCTGCAGGAAAGCAATCCGGTCAATACCGTTGCCGCGTATGGCGGGTCGGCCACTTTGTACGGCACAGGAAGCGACCCGATGATGACTCAGAAGATCGGGGGCATAAACGTCTTCGGCGGCGGACTCGGGCTGTACGGTCCGGGAAGGGTACTCATGGGCGGCGTCGGCCTGAGCGGCGACACGTCCTGCGCCGATCACAACATCGCGTGGCGCGTGCGCAAGAATCTCGGCCTCGACCACCTCTCTGGAGTCGGCGGCGTGTCCGGCGACGCGGCGCGTCCTGACAACATCGTCTATGACCTGCGCGCCTCGGGCGGCGCCGGAGGCTCGTTCAGCAAAAGCGGCTGGGGACATCCCGAGTGCGTCAACACCGGCGATCCCTCGGCTCTCCCTGCCGTTCAACCCTAGATCGCCTTACGGTGTGCGGATGCATTGCGCATCCGCACACCATCCGAACTTCAAGGGCTGAGTTCTTTCCTTTGACACGTCACGCCTGAGTTACACACTGCTCCTTCGGAGCTTGCCCGGCAGGCGCCCGACCCTGTGCCACGCGTCGGTGGAATGGGAATTGCCGCTCGATGCTCGTCCCATTCCAGGAGTGCAGTGTGTCGAACTTCAAACTCTCGCCGGTGATTGCGATCGCAGTGTGTGCGGTGAGCGTCGCATGTGGTTCGACGTCACCGGTCGCACCGGGCGGATCTTCAGGATTCTTCAGTACTACCCGTGCAGTGATCACCGGCCACGTGAACGGAGCGCCTGTGGCTGCGACCGCGCAATCCATCACTGCCAGGAAGATGGCCGCGCCGACCACAGTGACCGTGACCATCGTTGGGACGGACATCACGTCCGTGGTTGACGGTCAGGGCAATTTCGAATTGACGGGGGTGCCGCCCGGTGACGTGCAGGTGAAGTTTTCCAGCTCCGGTGCCAGTGCCATCATTACCTTGTCCGGCGTTGCTGCTGGTGATCGCATTCACATCGTCGTCACGCTGAATGGCAAGGATGCGAAGGTGGACTCCGAAGACCGGGATCACGATGACGACGACGGGGAAGACGATGATCAGGATGAGAACAAGCTCGAAGGACTCGTCTCGAGTCTGGCGGGAACCTGCCCGGCGCTGACCTTCACGGTTCAGGGCACCAGGGTCGTCACCAATAACTCGACGAAGTTCGAGGATCCCTGCCTGCGTATCGCGAACGGCCGCCGCGTTGAGGTCGAAGGGACACGTCAGACGGACGGGTCGATTGTCGCCACGGACGTTGAGGTCGACTGAGGTTCAGTTCTTCGTCGCAGCAATGAGCGCGAGTGGATCCACTCGCGCGCCGTTCAGGCGCACGGTCCAGTGCAGGTGGGCAGCGGTGACGCGTCCTGTGTCGCCGACCAGCCCGACGACATCACCGAGGCTGACGCGATCGTCCTTCCTCACCTTGAACTCGGACAAGTGCGCCAGCAGCGAGTACAGGCCCAGGCCGTGGTCGATCACCACCGTGTTGCCGGTGAAATACAGCGGCTCAGCCAGCACGACGACTCCGGCTGCCGGTGACTCGATCGGCGTCCCAATCCGCGCGCCGAAGTCGATACCCGCGTGCGGGCTTCGTGCCTGCCCGTTGAAGACGCTGCGTGAACCGAAGTTGCTGGACGGCGTCTCGCTGAGCGGGGCTTGAAATGGTCCGCGCCAGTGTTTCGGCGTGCTGACCGTTTCAAAGATCGACTGCAGCAGAGCGGAGTCTCGTTTGATTCGATCGATCTCGCTGGCCGGCGGATCGACGAATTGCGGCGCGACGCTGAGACGCCGCACCGGAAACCGTTTCGGTGCGATCGCCAACGTCTGTGTTGCGGTGGACGTTGGTTTCCCCCGGTCGTCGATGTGAACGGCGATCGGATACGAACCAGCTTTGGTGTCGAGGTCTATCCCAATCCACCCCTGCCATCCGCTGTCGGTGCGTGACAGAGGGATCTCGTGTTTGAACACGGTGGCCACCGCGCGGTCGGCGTCGCAGCGGCACGAGATATCGAGTCTTACCACGCTTCCCGGGACGGCGGCGGTGCCGAACACCGTTGTTCGCACGATGACCCGTTCCTGACCATCGAGTGATTCACTCAGCAACGCTATCGCCGCCAACGCAGCCACGACGAGGTGAGTGGAACGTACCGGCACTGTCAGATTCGATCGCTCACGGGACGATGGCGCTGCTGCGGATGTCGCCGCCGGCGACTCCGATCATCAGCTGTGGTCCGAAATTGTTTTCCTGGCACACGTACTCGAACGGCTCGATGTCCGCGTTCCAGCGCTTCGTGTAGCCGCTTGTCCATTGCGCAGTATACGCACCAGGGTCATCGACGAGGATCTCGTACGTCAGCGTATTGACGTCGGGGCGCGTGACACGTTCGACGGTATGCAGACGATCCGTGTGCGGCATGCCCCAGCGCTCCATCCACGCGTCCTCGTTGAAGCCGACCGTGTCGATCACCAGCGTGTCGCCGCCCTCGAACGAGCCGATCGAGTGTCCGAACCAGGTCGGATCGAGCTCCGCCGGGTGCTTGCGGCCGTCCATGAAGATCTGCCGGTAGCTGTGGATGTTTCCCTCGTGGATGATGAACATGTGCGTCGGCTTCTTGTCCGTGTAGTTCTGCACGAACCGGAACGGATAGGGGACGCTGCGCGGCACGCCCATCGGCATGCAGAAGTAGTGGGGATCTTCCTCTTCCTTCCGCGATGCCATC
>DASROF010000002.1:0-2928 GCA_035647075.1 Vicinamibacterales bacterium
GATGACGACCTCGCGCTGCAACGGAGGCAGCGACTGCACGGCACGGCCGACCAGCTCGCCGATTTCCGATTGCCCGTCGGTCAGCACGGGCGCCACGAACTGCTCGTCGTGCAGCTCGTCCCACCGCTGTTCGTCGCGCCACCGTTTGAGGACCAGGTTGCGCGCAATCCCCAGGAGGAACGCGCGCAGCGAGCCTCGCGCCGGATCGAATCGATCCGGCTGCCGCAGCAGCGTCAGGAACACGTCCTGAGTGACATCTTCCGCGGCGGACGGCGACGCAGACATGCGCCAGGCGAACCGGTAGACCGCGTCTTTGTGTTGCTCGAACGCAACCTGGAACACAGCGTCGGTCACGGCCTTTTCTCGTGATTCAGGTCCGCCAGAAGGCGGACACTACGTCTGATTACCAGACGACCCGGCGGAGGATACGGCCTGTATAATTCGCGCCAGTTTCGGGAGGCATGTAAATGAGGAACGTGTGGATCGCGGCCGTCGCTGCGTTCGGACTGCTCGTCAGCCCGGCCGCCGCGCAGGATGCGAAGACGGTCATCGGCAACGCGTCGAGGGCGATGGGGGTGGACAGCCTCAACTCGATTCACTACTACGGAGTCGCCGCCAATGGTCAACTGGGGCAGAACAACAACTCCAGCCAGCCATGGCCGGTGACGGCCGCCAACGACTATGTCCGCGCGATCGACTTCACGCAGAGGACCTCGCGCGCCACCTGGCAGAACTACGCCGTGCCCGTCACGGGCGGGGCCGCCGCACTTGCTCCCGGTCAGCAGGTCATCAACGCTCAGAGTCCCTGGGCGCAGCAGATCGAGCTCTACATCACTCCGTGGGGCTTTCTGAAGGCGGCCGCGACCAACACGGCCAGCGTCAAGGCGCAGACGCTCGATGGCAAGCGATACAACGTCGTAACCGTGACCGGCAGCGCGAAATCACCGGGCGGACAGCCATACAGAGTCGTTGGCTACATCAATCGCGACACGAACATGGTCGACAAGGTGCAGACCTGGCTCGATCACGAGTTCTACGGCGACATGTTGATTGATGCGGACTATCTCTATTACCGGGATAACAACGGTCTGAAGTATCCGGCGCGGATCGTTCAGACCAGGGCCGGGTGGCCGACGTTTTCGATGTACGTGCTCGGCGCGAATGCGAACCCGGCCAACCTGCAGGCGCTGATGACGCCGCCCGCTCCCGCCGGACGCGGTGGCGCTGCGCCCGGTGGCGCGCCTGCCGGCGGCGGCCGCGGCGCGGCAGCTGCTGCGCCGACCTCTGAGAAGCTCGCGGAAGGCGTGTTCAGGATCAACGGCGCGTACAACGCCCTTGCCGTGGAAATGGCCGACTACGTTGTCCTCTTCGAACCAGGTCCGCAGAATCTCGAGCGCGCACGCGCCGTCATCAACGAAACGAAGCGCGTCATTCCGAACAAGCCGATTCGCTACGGCGTCATCTCGCACCATCACCTGGATCACACGCAGGGGCTGGCCGAAGCCGTGGCCGAGGGCATCACGATCGTCACGCCTGCGGTGAATCGTGCGTACCTGATGAGCGCGATGTCGGCGCCGCGCACGCTCGCGCCAGACACGCTCTCGAAGTCGGGCAAGAAGCCACTGGTCGAGGGCTTTACCGGCGATAAGCGGGTTTTCCAGGACGGCACGCGCACCTTCGAGATCCATGTCATCAAAGGGCTGCCGCACGCTGACGGTCTGGTCATCGGCTGGCTGCCGAAAGAGAAGCTGCTGGTCTACGCGGACATGTTCAACCTGCCCACCGATGCGGCGCCGGTGCCCAATCCTCCTGTCGTCGGCACGCAGGTCTTCGCCACGAACATGGAGCGATTGAGCCTCGACCCCGAACGCATCATGTCGGTCCATAGCCTGAACCCGGATCGGCTGACCTCGAGGGCCGAACTGCTGAAATCGCTCGGACGATAGGAAGCCGGTGGCGACTCGTCGCGAGTTCATCACGACTGCGGGCCTCGGCGCGCTGACGATCGCCGCCGATGCTCGAATCACCGTCGCACAGACGCCGGCTGCGCCCGTCACTCCTGCGGCCGGCGATCCCGATCTGATCTTCACGAACGGTCGCTTCCACACCATGGATCCGCGCAACTCCATCGTGGATACCATCGCCATCCGCGGCGGCCGATTCCAGGCCGTTGGTGGCCGGATGCCTGCGCGCGGCAGTGCTACACGCGTCATCAATCTGCGCGGCCGGACCGTCATTCCGGGAATCATCGACGCGCACAACCACTTCGTGAACCTGTGCAACAGGCCGGGCTATCACACGATTCTCGAGAACGCAGGGTCGATCCGGGAGGTTCAGCAGACGCTTGCCGATCGACGACGGGAGGTGCCCGCCGGCGAGTTCATCACGGCGATGGGCGGCTGGCACACCAACATGTGGGCGGACAAGCGTCTGCCGACGTTGAAGGAACTGGACGACGCCGTGTCCGATCGTCCGGTGTTCCTGCTGCAGACCTTCAACGGCCCGTCAGTCACGAACTCGCTCGGTAAAATGTTTTTCGAACGCCAGCCGAACGCGGTGGTTGTTGCGGACAACGGCGCGATCGCCGGCGGCATGCCGTCCACCACGGCGCTCTTCCGCCTGCGGCAGCAGCAGACGCTCGAGTCGAAGATGCGGGGTGCCGTTGATGCCTGGCGGTATTCGGCAAGCCTGGGACTGACGGCACACCTCGATCAGGTCGGGCTCGGCTCGCCTGGACCGCTCACGCCCAGTCAGTCACTCGCCGCCTTCGATCCCTACCGGATGTACGACGCCTGGCAGGAGCTGTACCGGCAGGGCAAGGCGATCGTCCGGTTGCAATCGAACTTCTCGGCCAACCAGAACGATCCGCTGTTGCCCATGCTGCGCGAGCGGCTGAGGAATCAGTTCCAGTTCTTCGGGTCGGACATG
>DASROF010000003.1:0-2131 GCA_035647075.1 Vicinamibacterales bacterium
CCTGATCATCGTGACGAAACCGAACTGGCCGCTCGGCGGACGCGTGGCGGCAGAGGCTGGATCGCACGGCGCACCCTACGACTACGACCAGCGCGTACCCGTGATTCTCTTTGGCGCCGGGATCAAGCCCGGGCGCTACGACCGCGCGGCGACCCCGGCGGACATCGCGCCGACGCTGGCGCGCGTCGCCGGCATTCAGATGCCCAAGGCGGAAGGCCGAGTGCTCAGCGAAGCACTGCGCTGAATGCCATCGTGTCCGCTTCCGTAGTGTCCGGCTTTAGCCGGACCTATCCGTAGTGTCCGGCTTCAGCCGGACCCTACTTCAACGTGAAATTCATCTCCAATTGCAGCAGGATCGGTACCGGCTCGCCGTTCATCAGCGTCGGAGTGAACTCCCACTGCCTCGCAGCCTCGAGCGCCGCCTTATCCAGTAGCGGAATGGATCTCAGTACACGTGCGTCCGCCACATGGCCTTTTTCGTCAACGAGGACCTCGACGGCGACAGTGCCCTGAAGCCGCGCCTGCAAGGCTTCCGCAGAATACTGAGGCTGAACCGTCTTGATCGGAACAGGTGGCTTCATCGGCGGCGTCACGCGAATCGGGGCGCGGCCGCTGGGCGATTTGAGCTGTTGCGAGCCGTCAAACGGAGTGGTCGGCGTCAATTGAGCCACCTGCTCCTGGATGGCCCGAATCGTTTCGTTCAACTTCCGGCGTTCCTCGTCAGCGCGCAGCTGCTCATCTAACGCCTGCGCCCGCTTGGTATTCCGAATCTGCGCCTCGACTCTGGCCATCTCGTCGTTCATCCGCGCCAACTCCGCCTGAAGTTTCACCAGATCCGGATTGGCCGGACCGCGCTCGAGGGCCAGCCGCTGCGCGCGTTCGAGCTCGCGGTATTGAGCGGCCAGCTCGGCCAGCTGCGCCTTGAGGAAATCGTCTGTCGCGACGCGGTCACCGCGGCCGGTCAGCTCGGCGAGACGCGGAGGCTGTCCTGTGTCTCGCGAACGTACGCCGCCCAGTCGCTTGCCCGCCCTCCTGACTGCGTTACCGTCGGTTCTGTTCCGGGGCGATAGGTCACGTCTACGTGGAACTGCAGCGGCGCCTGCGCGGGACGGTCGTATCGCCATTGCCGTACCGCCGCAGCAACGACATCAAAGGCAGTCGCGCAGGCGGTCAGGTCATTCCGTCCGCTTCGGCACTCGTCGCGATCAACGGAAGTCACCGCACCATTTCGATCGACCGTCACGAGAACACTGACCCAGGTCGGAATGTCGGCAAGCTGCGCAGGCCACGCGAGGGCGACACCTCGAGTGCGGCGAGGAATCGGATTCTCGGGAGTGACGGAATGCACCGCGACGGAATTGCCTCTCTGCTCGGGTCGCGAGACCGAGGCGCGCAAGGTCATGGCACCGTCACGGCTCTCTACGTTCCCGCCTGCCACGGCGCGCGAGGCCGCCTGTGTAGAGGCGTCGGCGGCGGCCTGCTGTGCCCAAAGGGGTGTCTCGGCCGTCGCGGCCTTGACGATCGGGAACAACGTGCTCGCGTACCAGCTCGCGCCGACTACACCGGCAATGAGCACAGCGGCGGACGAGACGACTCGAGGCCTGGACATCACGTTCTCCTTCGACACGCTGAGAATCCGATGGAACAACTGGCGGCGATGCGCGAACGCCGGCGCCGGACTGAGCCCGGGCGTGTCGGCGAAAGCGAGCAGCGCCTCCACATAGGTCCGGCGATCGCCGGTGGCGCGGACGGTCAACTCGTCGACGATCTCCTCGCGCGCCAGCTGAATCTGCGCCGTCATCCAGTGAATGGCCGGGTGGAACCACAGTGCCGTGCGCACCATCTCCTCGGCGAGCACGGACACCCAGTCCCGCCTCCGCACGTGAAACAACTCGTGCGCGACTACCGCACGGCGTAGCGACGAAGGGGCCGCTGCGAGAGCATCGGGAAGCAGCACGATTGGGCGCCGCACACCGAACGTCGCCGGCTGCGGCAACGCCGCCACGTGTGCGATCGTCGCGCGGGTCCGAAGCTGTTGCTGCAGCTCTGAGTACTCCAGCGCATCGACGACGACGCCGCCCCGCTTCAGGCGCAGCAGCCGGAGAACCCCCATGCCCAGCCACACGACTCG
>DASROF010000004.1:0-6679 GCA_035647075.1 Vicinamibacterales bacterium
CGCGCGGTCCGCCTCCGCCTGCTTGTTTCGCTTGATCGACGCGACGTCGAACGTGGGATTAGCGGGTTGCTGCGCCGAAACGGTCGCGATGCAGCCAGACAGGACGAGAAGCGCGGGACGGTACATCGGCATTCTCCAGGCAGGAGAAATCCTACTAGCGATCGGGTGACGGAACCTGGACGTGCTCGTCAACGGTCACCTGGAAACGCCGGAAGTTCGAATAGGTCGACTGCACCTCGAGCCGGTCCTTCGCGTCGGGGGTCCGGTAATCTTCGCGCGATTCGACCGGCACGAGGAGGCCTGTGGCCGCATCCTCTGCATAACGGACATCCAGCGTGATCACGAACAGTGGATTCTCGGCCACCAGCCGCGCCCCGCTCAGACGGCCGGTGCTGCTCTCGATCGTCAGGCCGCCGTGCAGAGGCATGTCGAGTCGCTTGCCGCGGCGGACATACCCCAGCATGGTGGGCGATTGAACCTCGTCGAATGTGAGACCGTCCGGCGTGCGAGCGAAGCGGAAGCCCGCCGTCCGCTTGGCGTGCAGGATGCCGAGCGGCAGCATCAGCGTGTCCATGCCCCGGTTGAACCCGATGTTGTAGCGCGCGCTTTCCGTGGCAATGGCCTGCGCCTGTTTCTCCCGCCCGCGCGGGGTGCCGAGAAACAGCTTTCGCAGCCGTTCCTGACGGTTGCGGACCGGCTTCCCATCGGACGCGATGACGTCCCGAAACGTCTGCGTATCGTTGCCCGTCCTGACCATCAGCAGGTCCGATACGAGCTCGCGCATCTTTCCCGTCGTCCCGTCGCTCTTGACGACGCGCTGCGTCTGCCGCTCCTCACACACCACCGCCGACAGCTGCCGTTCGTACTCCTCCACGTACCGGCTGGCGCGTGAGACCAGGTCCGGCACGCCGACATCCTGGGCGTGACTGCGAGCGCCGGCGTACAGCGTCAGCAGGGCGAGGGCGGCAGGAAGGGCAGTTCGCATCTGGGTCTGGACGGTCCGGACCGCGGTGCGCAACCCGTGCCAACTCAGCCGTGCGAGAAACGCGTGCCTTTCGACGCGGTGACCTCGCGACGTCTTCATCGCAGGACGCGCGTTTGTCCCCGACCTGTGTCCGAGGAGGTTTCACCCCGCCTTCAGCGCTTCCCGTACTCCGTAAAAACGTAATCTCTCGACTTGGCTTTCGTGTGGCACGCCAACCCGCACTTGGCGTCGTTCCCCTGCGGCGGCGTGCCAGCGGTGGTGCCGGGCTTGAAGGTGTCTGTTTTGGCGTCGTAATCGAACACGGCCCATCCCCATCCGCCGCTGTCCGCGAACCGCTTGCTGTCTTTCACCATGAAGTCCACGTTCACCAGGTTGCCGGGTACGGTCGCTTCTGCGAAGAACTCGTTCGGCTTCGGCGTCCAGTGGATCTTGGCCATCCTGGCTCCGTCCGGGACAGGCTTGCCGTTGGCGGGAATGCCGGCGCGGTAGGCGTCGATCATCTTGGGATTTCCCAGGATCACCGCGACCAGCTTTTCGTTGCGACTGATCGAGATGGCCTGCCATCCTTCGTAGCCCCTGAACTCGGAGAACGCGAGCCCCCCGGGCACCTTGACGGTGTACTTGTCCTGCGCGGAAAGGGCGAACCCGCCCAACAGAGCCAGCCACACCGCCGCAATACCCATCGTCAGCACACGTTTTCGATTCATCGCCGCCTCCTTTAGAGCGCCCGGGACTACCGTTGCGCGAAGAGGTAGTAAGGCCCGGAGAGGGGCCCAACGCTATGCGTTATCGGCCAGCATCACAGCGATGAGAACCGGCTCAGCCAGGTACGCGCTTCAGTCGGCCGTGTCACTTTTTGCCTATTGATCCGTCGACGTGTTGATCGAGGATTTCCACCCTGTGCGGATCGTCATGGTGCACGGCTAGGAGGGAGTGCTTATGTCTGACACGAAAGCAATGGATGGAATCAGGAACGTCGTCCTGGTGCATGGCGGTTTCGTGGACGGTTCCGGGTGGCAACGCGTCTACGACCTTCTGAAGAAGGACGGCTACAACGTGGCGATCGTCCAGAATCCGACGATTTCACTGGCGGACGATGTTGCCGTCACGAAACGCGTTCTGGCCGCTCAGAACGGCGCGTCGATTCTCGTTGGCCATTCGTACGGCGGTGTCGTGATCACCGAGGCTGGCAACGATCCCAGGGTCGCGGGCCTCGTGTATATCGCGGCGTTCGCGCCGGACAAAGGCGAATCCGTGTCCTCGTTGATCAAGAACCCACCGCCCGGTGCACCCGTCCCTCCGATCCTGCCGCCGCAGGACGGCTATCTGCTTCTCGATCGGACGCAGTTTGGAGCAGCGTTCGCGGGCGATGTCAGCCCTGACATGGCGGCCTTCATGGCGGATTCGCAGGTGCCTTGGGGTCTCGAGGCGCTCAACGGCGTCGTCACCAACCCGGCGTGGAAGTCGAAGCCAAGCTGGTATCTCGTGTCCACCGACGATCGGATGATTCCGCCGGACGCGCAGCGCGCGATGTCGAAACGCGCCGGTGCGACGGTTGCCGAGGCGAAAGGAAGCCACGCCATCTATGTGTCGCAGCCGCAGGCCGTTGCCGCGATGATCGTGAAGGCGGCACTCGGCGTCGCGATGGCCACCCGGTAGGAAGGTCCGCCTGAAGGCGGACATCACAACGAGGTCCGCCTAAAGGCGGACACTACGACGAGGTCGGTCGGGGCCGGCTCTTCCGGCTAGCGATCGGAAGCGATCGCGTGTCCGTCAATTTCCAGATACCGGTAGGTCATCCGGAACGATGCCGGGCCGAGGAACCTGATCTTGGCCTGGGACTCCATCGCCACTGGAACCACAGCGCCATGTATTCGCGAATATTTGCGAACTATGTCCACGTCCCTTACCCAGAACGACGGGTTCCTGGCGAGGCGTCCCTGGACTCGAACGAGCTCGCCTTCGCCCGGCCGCAGAAACATCACGCCGGACAGCAGCGCCCGCTCTTTCCGCCGCGGCGACAGCAACACATTCGCGAGGCCGTCGGCATCGACGCCTTGCGACTGGAAGATGTAGTTGTCTGGCGCCAGTGACGATCGCGCCGCTTCGCCCAGGGCGATGACGCTGCTCTCACCGTCGAGCACGGCTTTCAACACCCGGCTGCGAATCTGACTCGAGCCGCCCTCCGCGGTGATCTGATAGCGGAACACGCCGTTTGCGGAATATTCGGTGGTCGCTTCGAGCCATCCCTGCCGCGATCCGTTCTCGGCTTCGAGACGACGCACGGCGCGATACGGATGTGGCGGTTCCTGACGCGTCAGAAAGAGCTGGAACGTCGGTTCTGCAGTGTTCGGTGTCGTTGCCCGCAGAGTTGGAACCACCGCCAGCACCAGGAGGATCATCGCGGCCCGCCCCCGCATCACTCGAAGAAGTCCGGACAGCAACCAGGCGGCGCCTCCAACCGCCAGTGCGAGCGACAGCACGAGCGTTCCGCCGAGGACGATCAATTCCACGCTGCGGAGAGAGCACGGAGTGTGCCGTGTGAGTGTGCGAAATCGGATCGGGGACCAGGGAACGGGAGGCGGGAACTCAGCTAACGCCCGGGGGCCCGTGCAGTTGGCGCTTCGGGCGCGTCCTGCTGCAGATCGGTGCGGTAAAGCGCATTGTCCGCGGCGCCCACGCGGTACCAGCGCCATGCGTACCCATCCAGCGTTATCCGGTGCACGCCGTCGGCGTCTGCCCGACTGTGCCGGTCGGCAAACACCTCAACGAGCACACCATCCCGTTCCGTTCCAACCTTGATTTTCAGTTTCTGTTGGCGGCTGGAAAAGTTGTGAAGTGTCACGAGCGACGTGCCGCGCCAGTCGTAGCGCAACGCGAGCACTTCCGACACGTTGGTCCGCAGCACGGAGAAGGAGCCCCAGCCGATCTCCGGACACTCGCAACGCATCCGGATCACGCGTTCGGTCCAGTTGAGCAGCGAGTGCGGGTCGCGCCGCTGATCGGCCACATTGACCTTCTTGAATCCGAACTCAGCATCGTTGATGACCGGCCGCACCACGGTCTTCGACAGTGAAAAGCCGCCGTGCTGTTCGTTGGTCCACTGCATCGGCGTGCGGGCGCACTCGCGCTCGGGCAGCCGCAGATTCTCGCCGATCCCGATCTCGTCGCCGTACTGCATCATCGGCGTGCCGGGGAGCGAGAAGAGCAGGCTGAACGCCAGCTCCATCCGTGCGCGATTGTTGCCCAGCATCGGCGCCAGCCGCCGACGAATCCCGCGGTTATACAGCTGCATTGTCTTCCGTGGTCCGAAGGCGTCGAATACGCGCTGTCGCTGCTCGACGGTGAGCCGTCCCAGATCGAGCTCGTCGTGGCTGCGCAGGAAGTTCACCCACTGTGCGTTGGGCGGACGCTTGGCGGTCTGTTCGAGCGCCCACACCAGCGGCTGCGTGTCGGCGGTGGCCAGCGCGTAGAACAGCCGCTGGTTCACCGCGAAGTTCAGCATCATCTGTATGCGATCGCCTTCGTCGCCAAAGTAGTTCATGCTCTCGTCGGGCGGCACGTTGGCTTCGGCGAGCAGGATGGCGCCGGAGGATCGCCACTGCAGGAAGTCGCGCATCTCCTTGAGGATGTTGAAGTCCTGCTGGTGCTCCACGCCGGCGCCCTTCTTCTCGATCAGGAACGGCACCGCATCCATGCGGAAGCCGGAGACGCCAAGCTGGAGCCAGAAGCCCATGATCTTGCGAATCTCGCTGCGGACGTAAGGGTTCCACGTATTCAGATCGGCCTGATGGTTGTAGAAGCGGTGAAAGTAGTACTGCCTGGCCTTCCGATCCATCGACCACGTCGTCGTCTGTTGTCCCGGAAAGACGATGCCCTCTTTGTGATTCTTCGGACGGATGTCGGACCAGACGTACCAGTCGCGGTAGAACGAGTGCGGACTGCGTCGCGCGTCCTGGAACCACGGGCAGTCCACCGACGTGTGATTGGCGACCAGGTCGACGATGACACGCAGGCCGAGCGCCTCGGCGTGGTTGATGAAGTTGACGAAGTCGCCGAGCGAGCCGTGCTTCTCGTGGACGTTGTAATAGTCGGTGACGTCGTAGCCGTTATCGCGATTGGGAGAAGGGTAGAAGGGCTGCAGCCAGACGCAGGTGACGCCCATGCCCGCCAGATAGTCGAGCCGGCGCGTCAGCCCTTCGAAGTCGCCGATGCCGTCGCCGTTCGCGTCCTGATATTTCTCGACGTCCAGGCAGTAGATGATGGCGTTGCGGTACCAGAGATCGTCGAGCGACACTTCTTCCTCGCGTGCGAACGCGCGTGCAGCGCTTCTCGGTCAGGGCCGGAACACAGCGAAACCCGGCAGTTCAGGATTGTGAGGAGCAATCCCCGTTCCGCCGACTGTCTTTCTCACTTATATGACTACCAACCAGAGCTTACCGTCGGCTACCGAATCAACCCGTGTTGTCATCGACCGCTTCAGTGAGGCCTTCAACCGTCACGATGCGGACACTCTGGAGACGTTGCTGACGGACGACACGGTCTTCGAGGACACATCACCTGCGCCGGACGGCCGGCGTATAGAAGGCAAAGCCGCCGTCGCGGATTTCTGGAGGACGTGGTTCGCGGGCAACGTCGACGCCACGTTTGAAGCCGAAGACCTGATCGTGGCGGGCGACCGTGCGGTCGTCCTGTGGGTCTATCGCAAGTCGCGCAATGGCCAGCCGTGGCACCTGCGCGGCGTCGACATCTTCACGGTGCGCGACGGCAAGGTGGCGGCGAAGCTGGCCTATGTGAAGGGATGAGCGCGCCGGCGTCGGCGGCCGTCAGCTCGGCGCGGCGAGGTCGCGTCGCGGAAACACCACCAGTGCCCACGCCATCGCCATCAGGATGACCGACCCGAGGACCGCCAGATCGAAGGGCGCCGCCATGCCGGTCAGGATCGCCTTGGCTTTGAGGTAGTGGAATATCGAGTACGGCTGCAGCCATTCCGCTGCGGGCCAGAGGGAGCCGAGCACTTCCAGTACGTAACTGACGATCACGATGCCCAGCGTCGTGCCGACGGCGGGCGTGAGCCGGTCGAACGAGGCGGATGCGGCAAGCCCGATTGCCGCAAAGGTTCCGAACAGCAGGACACTGTTCAGCCAGAGGAGAGGCAGGTTCCTGAACGCCAGTTCCTTGACCACGCCGGCAAAGGTTGCCCCGCTGATGCCGCCCGCGAGCAGGGCGGCGACAGCGATCGCCACGAAGGCGAACGAGGCTGCCAGCAGCGTGAGATAGAACACTCGCCGTGAGATCGGCCGCGCCAGCGCGAGTTCGAGCGTGCCGCGCTGCCGCTCGCCGGCGATCGCTGCCGCCGAAAAACCCACCGCGAACACCGACGTCAGGATGATGGCGATCGGATGAATCAATTCCAGGGCAATCGAGCCCGGGAGACTGAACACATCGCCGCCGCCGAAGCGGGCGAACTCCTTCGGCAGCAACCCGCTGTCGACGAGGCCGGCGAACTGGGAGCCGTACTGCTTATAGATGATCGGGGGAACGAAGCCCCAGACAGCCAGCGCGATCGAGACGAGCGCCAGCTTCGTCCGCTGCAGATGCCAGGTATGCCGCAGCAGCGCACCGCTCACGTGGTCTGGCCCTCGTCGTAGAGTTCGAGAAACGCTTCCTCGAGACGCGCCGGCTCGATTGTGA
>DASROF010000005.1:0-2863 GCA_035647075.1 Vicinamibacterales bacterium
ACATGGCCAAATCGGCACAAAAGGCCGCCGGCGGACACGCGCAGATCACCCGCTTCGGCAGCTAGAATCCGGAGTCAGGATCTCCTGACGCCTGAGTCATGGCCGATTCCGCTTACATCGCGGCGCTGAAAATGCTGGGCAGGCGCGAGCTGTCCGAACGCCAGATCCGTCAGCGCCTGGCGCGCCGCGCATACGAAAATGACGCCATCGATTCCGCCATTGCCAGGCTCACACGTGATGGCAGCCTCGACGACGCACGCGCGGCGCGTGCGATGGCCCACGCCGAGACAAGCTTCAAGAAGCGCGGGAAGCTGAGAGTCAAGCGACGGCTCGAGGCCGCCGGCATCGCGCCGGACGTGGCCCAGCGCGCAATCCAGGACGTCTTCGAGGCAATCGATCAGGATGCGTTGATGGCCTCCGCTCTTCACAAACGCCTCCGCGGTCGGGAGCAGATCGCTGACGACCGGGAGTTCCAGCGCCTTTATCGCTATCTGATTGGTCAGGGCTTCGAGCCCGACCGCGTCCTCGCACTGCTTCGCCGGCACAAGGGCCACGACGAGTAGCCCGAAGATCGCGAAGAGCTCAAAGGTAAAATACTGGTGTGACCTCGAAGGAAATCCGCGCGTCTTTTCTCCACTATTTCGAGCGGAACGGGCATCGTGTCGTTCCCAGCTCGCCGCTCGTGCCGCACGACGATCCGACGTTGCTCTTCACCAACGCCGGAATGAATCAATTCAAGGACGTGTTTCTGGGCAGGGAGACGCGGGGCTACACACGCGCGGCGACGGCACAGAAGTGCATGCGCGTGAGCGGCAAGCACAACGACCTCGAGAACGTGGGGCCATCGTTCCGGCATCACACCTTCTTCGAGATGCTGGGAAACTTCTCGTTCGGCGACTATTTCAAGCGTGAGGCCATTCCCTTTGCCTGGTCGTTGCTGACGGACGAGTGGAAGCTGCCGAAGGAGCGGCTGTTCGCGACCGTGTTCCGCGGCGAGGGCGGAGTGCCGCGCGATGACGAGGCGTACGACATCTGGCGCGCGTTCCTGCCGGCGGAACAGGTCGGCGAGCTCGGCCCCGCCGACAATTTCTGGCAGATGGGCGAGACCGGACCGTGCGGGCGCTGCTCGGAGATCTACTACTTCCGCAGCACCGACCTCCCCTGCCAGGAGGAAGCCGTCGGCAGACCGTGTCGCGGCCTCGAGTGCGACTGCGATCGGTACGTGGAGATCTGGAATAACGTCTTCATGGAATTCGATCGACAGCTGGACGGCGGACTGAAACCGCTGCCCGCTCCTTCAATCGACACCGGCATGGGACTCGAGCGCGTCACTGCGGTCCTGCAGGGAAAACTCTCGACATACGAGACGGACGCCTTTGCTCCGCTGCTGGACGCGATCGGCGGGCTGGCCGGAACGATCCATCGCGGCACGATGGACCCGTCCGATGTGTCGATGCGGGTGATCGCGGATCACATGCGCGCCATGACGTTCCTGATTGCCGATGGTGTCGTGCCATCGAACGAATCGCGTGGTTACGTGCTGCGCAAGATCATGCGTCGCGCGATGCGTCATGGCAAGAAGCTCGGGCTGCAGCAGCCATTTCTTCATCGGCTCGCGGACACGGTGGTGTCTCAGTTCGGTGACGCCTATCCGGAGCTTCAGGCGGGACACACATCGATTACGCAACTGATCCGTACTGAAGAAGAGCGCTTCGACGCCGTGCTCACCAGCGGCTTGCCACGGCTCGAGCAGACGCTCGACAGGGCGGCAGCAGCCGGCGGCGTCGTGCCCGGCGACGAGGCGTTCCGCCTCTACGACACTCACGGGATTCCGCAGGACTTCATCGAGGACATGATTGAGTCGCGTCGACTGACGCTCGATCGGGACGCGTTCAACCAGGCGATGGAAGGCCAGCGCGAGAAGGCGCGCGCCAGGAGTACGTTCAAGTCCGGTGAGGTCCACGACACTGCCTGGGACGCGGCCGAAGAGCTGAGACAGACGCTCGAGAAAGCGGGCGATTCGAATTTTCGCGGCTATGAACAGACCGAGTTGCACACGCAGGTGCTGGCCGCCTTCGATGCGCGTCGCCGCGCCGTGGACAGCCTTGCCGCCGGTGAACATGGCTTCGTCGCGTTGGCGCAGACGCCGTTTTACCTCGAAGCAGGTGGCCAGGTCTCAGACGTGGGAACGATTCGGGCGCCCCATGGCGAGGCTCAGGTCACCGGTGTCGTCCGCGTGGGCACATGGCCGCGGCTCCATGTGGTGCAGGTCATCGCCGGCGTCGTGAACGTGCGCGACTTCGTCACGGCAGAAGTGACTTCGGCTGTTCGTGACGCGACGCGCCGACATCACACGGCCACCCATCTTCTTCACGCCGCGTTGCGACAGGTACTGGGAGGTCACGTCAAGCAGGCGGGCTCCCTCGTTGCACCGGACCGCCTGCGGTTCGATTTTGTTCACTTTGCGGCGCTCACCCGCGAGCAGCTGCTCGAGATCGAGCGCCTCGTCAACGAGCAGGTGCTCCGCAACACACCAGTCCAGACTGATGTGAAGAAGACCGACGAGGCGATCGCTGACGGGGCGATGGCACTGTTTGGCGAAAAATACGGCGATCGTGTCCGCGTGGTGTCGGTGCCGGGCTTCAGTCTGGAGCTGTGCGGCGGCACTCACGTACGCGCGACAGGTGACATCGGGCTGTTTGCGATTCTGTCGGAGAGCGGCGTCGCCGCCGGAGTCCGCCGCGTTGAGGCGATCTGCGGCATGGAATCGCTGAAGGTGTATCAGCGCGACCGCGACGAACTGGACCGCATTGCGTCGACGCTTACCGCGCGCCCGGGAGAGATCGCGCCGCGGATTACGGCG
>DASROF010000006.1:0-33573 GCA_035647075.1 Vicinamibacterales bacterium
CAGGGACTTACCGACAGGGCGTTACAACGACTGCCAGACGATTGAAGAACTCCTGTTGAGAAGCAACGCTACGTACTTGACAGGCGGGCTGCGCGACTTGCAGGAAATCCCGGATGGCTCTGTCGATTTCGTCTGGTCACATGCAGTCCTGGAGCATGTAAGACGTGACGAATTCCTGCCAACGATGAGGGAACTTCGTCGGGTTCTCGCTCCGGGGGGCGTTGCCTCTCATCGCATTGATCTTGCTGATCACCTAGGGGGGGCCCTCAACAACTTACGCTTTCGCCGGACGTTATGGGAGTCGTCCACGTGGTCGAGTTCTGGCTTTTATACAAACCGGATCCGTTACCGTGAAATGCTTGATCTGTTTCAGGAGGCCGGGTTTGCATCTGACGTCGTACGCGTGGATCGCTGGAAACAGTTGCCGACCCCTCGGCGAAAGCTCGATCGCGAGTTTCGCAATCAGCCCGATCAAGATCTTGTCGTGTCTGGTTTCGATGTGATTCTCATGCCACGGCATTGAGCTGTAACAGTTCAGTGCGACTGTGAGACTGCTACGGGCCACGCCTGGTCCATGAACATCAATCCATAGCGGCGGGCTGTTTCATCTTCGGTGTAGTGACCGCAGATTCGAAGTAGTCCCGAACGGGTCTTGAGACGGCTCGTCTCGCCGACAAGCCACACCTGCCGGCCGTCCACAGGATCGTACGTGAATAGAAAGTTCATGCCGGCCCGGATATTGGGAGCCTCGCCCTTCAACTCCACCACGCCGACAGTCCGCCGCAATTCGCTTTCTCTCACTACCGTGGGTGAGATCGCTCGTGGGGCCCGGTCGTCGTCGATGCGCAAACCCGCGTCATCATTCACCTCGACGACCAGAGCCTCACTGCCGTTCGGACACGATGGCCGGGGCAACGTCGGCATTGGCTCGCCGACCACGTACATGGTCCACGATGTCCCCATGACAACAGCGAGCAGGATCAAGGCGGCCGATTCTGACAGTCGGATTGTCATGGCGCCTGCCGCCGGAGATGTTGCGGCTGTTCTTTTCAGGAAATAGCGCCGGATTCTGGTCAACCCCTTCACTGATGCGGCGATCCCAGCCGCCACGAGCAGCGCTAGCACCGGCATCGTGGCAGCATAGACGCGAAGTCCCGCATCGATGGGCGGCACGAGCGGAATCGAGGCGAAGTGGCCGGCCGCCATCGCCAGCACTAGCGCGTGCACGGGATCGCGCCACCTCCACACGCATGCACCGAACCCCAAGAGAGTGAGGATGTAGCACATGCCTTGGAGTGTCCGGGTCCGCGGGCCGTCCTGGATGAAAGCGAACGCGTGGTACTCCTGGTTCGGCAGGACATAGGCTTTCGCCATCTTGGCGAGGCCTTCCAGCAGTCCGCTCGGTCGAGCACGAAACGCTTGATACGCGAGTTTGTAAATCTCGCCACCCTCTTTGGCATCGGGATGGTCGATGTGGATCTGCCCCCAACCCTTCCCGCCCACGACAAGACCGTACAGTGTCTGCGAGTAGTTCGAGAACGCGGCATTGCCGGCTGCGGGGTTGGACAACGTCCTTCCCCAAACCAGGAACGTCGCAGCTGCGATTGCGATCGCGCACGTCGTGACCAGCGCCGACCTGATCTTGAGCCGTCTTCCTCCGCCGTCTTGCCGGAGGGACATAACGGCGACAGCTATGGCGGCGGGTAGCACGAAAAATGCGCCGGCCCTCGCCATCAACCCTCCGGTGAGCACCACCGCGCCGGATGCGTAGCTCCGAAGGTCCTGAAGCCGCACGCCACGGAGCAATGCGGTGAACGCCATCGTGCCGAGCAGGAACCCAAGATTCTCGGTCAACACAACGCCAGTGCCACCGTCGCGACGGTAAAACGCGAACAGGATGAGCGTGGCCGCCGTCGCGGCGGCGGACCCAAAACTCAGGCGGATCTCCCGGGCAAGGAGAAACGTGGCAATCGCATTCAAGGCCACCATGATTGCAAGGGCCGTGGAGAGCGAGCCTGTGACCGCGAGCAGGACCGCGAGGTACGCAGTGAACAGCGGCCGCCGCGCCGACCACGCCAGCGGCTGGCCCTCGAGCAGGCGACTGGCTTCAAAGTAGTAGCCCTGCGCATCGGAGAAGGGCAACAGGCCACCGAGGGCGTTGTAGTGAATCGTGACGTCCTGCCACAGCGCCGCCAGTGCCAGCCCAAACAGCCCAAGTGTCACTGTCAAACCGAGCGAGCTCGACGGCCAACCTCGCCGAGCGTGCGCCAGCCAGAGAGCCGGCACCGCCGCTAGGATGACGCGGCCGCCTCCAGCGTATGCCTGAGTCAGTACCCACTCCGGCCAGGCCATCGTCAGCGTGGCAACGAAAACGGCCACGGGTACCGCCAAGCAACCAATACGCGCGACGTGCCGTCTCCAGCCCGGCTGATCGAACCAACGCTGCTTCTGCTTTGACGATATCGAACCCGCTCGATCCCACGCGGCCGTGAGTGCGGGACTCACTTCCCTGGCAGCAATGACGACCTCTGCAATCGAGACGCGGCTCATCACGATTCCCGCGTGTAGCGCCGCCACGAATCCCACGGCAAGCCAACTCACCAGCGCCGCCCGCGCGACTCCGGGTCCGCCCGTTGCCATCACGGCGATCGCCGCGGCTGAGAGCACGACGAGCACCATCGGTCGAAGGCGCGGCACCCGGGGCGATACGGGCTCTCCGGAGTGCCAGAATCGAACGGCAACCGCCGCGAGCAACAGTGTCAGCACCCACGCGACGATGACCATCATCGGCAGCCGGGCCACGGTCTCGAGACGGTAGATACGACCGTTCGTTCTGGGATCCGAGTTATCCGAGGCCGAGAGATAAACAGCTGTCGTCCAGTGCGAAAAGCGACCTTTGCCGACGACGCCGATGCCGACGTGCACAGCATGGGCAGGCCCCAGCTCGCGTGTATCCTCGAAGAGACGCGCTGAAGACCGTTGAACATGGCTCAGATCGTCGCTTGCGGCGACGAGCACTGGCGCGAACGGGCTCGAAGGAATAGAGGCGATGTAACTGGCACCGTCCACATGAGTCATGGACGTTGGGAAGATCAGGTGCGTCTCGCTGACGCCACGAACCGCGATGGCCACCGGAGCCAATCCGATGAGCAGGTAAGCCAAGCCCTGACGAACAGCAGCTGATGCCATACCCGATCAGACCTCAGCGGGAACGTCGCTGCGCCGCAACGTGATCGTCGCGAACATGGCGACCTCGTCCATCAGCGGTCGCATCATCCGCTCGACGCCGCGCCACGCGATAAACGACCACCCAGGCATCAACGCGCGGAGCGAAATGCCTCCTGACAGGAGGTACCGCAGTGGCATGCCAGGCGTGATGTCTTCCACGGTCCACTGCGGGAACTCACGTTCGAACATCGCTCGATCGCGCGAGAACACGATCCATGGCAATGCACCATTCGCCGACGACAGCGGCCCAGTAGCCTCGAACTCCCACCGCGCGACGTCGGTTCGGAACGGCTCGTGGTGGAACCGGCCGTAGACGAACCGTGACCAGGTGGTCGACCACGGTTCGACCATCGCTATCACCCCGCCGGGGCGAACGCTTCGCGACGCTTCACGCATAAACGCGCGAACGTCTGGTACGTGATGGAATACGTCGGTCATCACGATCGCACGCAGGCTGCCAGCCGCGAACGGCAGCTGACAAGCGTCCGCGATCACGTCTAACTCTGAGCAGTGGAACACCTCGGATCGAATGACGTCTCGGACGTACTCTTGAAAGAATCCCGCCCCGGAGCCGACCTCGAGCACCCGTCCAGCGCCCGACGGAATTCGTTGCGCCAGGGTCGTGTACCACTCGTCGTAGATCCGCCGCAAGAACGGCTTCCCGGTGACGATCGTGCGCCGAAGTTCCGTGGTCAATGGACTGTCGAGCGACATTCCACGGGTCAGCGGATGCTCGAGCCAGCGCGGCGCCATCGACTACACGAATTTCAGACGCCGCGCCGCAAACGCGACCATCCGCAGCAGCAGCCAGCCGTGGCGCCAGCGCTGGATGTTGGTGGTGCCGTACGTCCGCTCGCGGTAGCGGATGGGCATGTCGACGATACGCAACGACAATCGGGCCGCTCCGAACAGCAGATCGAAATCGCCGAACGGATCGAAGTCGCCGAAATGCTGGCGGTTGGCGGCAATACGTTCGTAGTTCGCTTTCGTCAGCACCTTGGTGCCGCAGAGGGTGTCCTTAATCGGCTGGCCAAGCATCCACGAGAATGCCAGGCTGAAGAACTTGTTGCCGATCAAATTGAAGAACCGCATCGCGCGCTTCTCCATGGGATACACGAGCCGCACGCCGTTCACGAACTCGGCGTCGTTGTCGCGCAGTGCGGCCACGAAGCGAGGCAAATCCTCCGGAGGTACGGTGAGATCGGCGTCGAGAATCATCAACACGTCACCCGTCGCGATCCGGAAGCCAAGACGAACCGCATCGCCCTTGCCGATTCCTTCCTGGCGAGCCAACTTCGCGCGACGCTCTGGATGCGTGGAGATCGCGCGCTCGATCGCTTCGTAGGTGTCGTCTTTCGAGTGACCTTCAATGAACACAAGCTCGGTGCCCGCGCCCATTTCTGGAGTGCGCGCAAAGATCTGCTCGATGTTCCCAGACTCGTTGCGAGCTGGGACGATCACAGAAACCAGACCCGTGTCCGCCGCGGCGCCAAGGCGCCGCGGCCGGGCCACCATCATGTTGGTGAGCGCCAGGAGCCGGAACGGCCAGATCTTCGACAAATAGCGGTTGGCAACGGATGCCATGACGGGCGTCGGGATCGGCCAGATCACTTCCGGCCACTGGCGCACGACCTCGAAGCCGGCCAGGTGGAACAGGTTCGCGACGTCCTCGGTGGTCAACCAGTTCTGTTGCAGGCGCGGGCGGGCGATCCCGAGGCCAGAGGCGATCGACAGCGGCACCTCCCACAGACGGCTGTAGTTGTTCACAACAACCCGTGTGCCTGAGTGACAGACCGTGGCAACCTGCTCGAGGACCCTCTGCACGTCCCAGAGGTCATTCATCAGATCGGACAGGATCACGACGTCGAATGTGCCTTCGATGCCCGCCAGGTCGTGCGCGTCGGCAACAGCAAACGTCAACTGCGGGTGGCGGCGCCGGGCTTCGTTCACCATCAGCGGCGAGAAGTCGATGCCGACGCCGTGCACCGGAGCGATAGCGGCGAGCAACTCACCGGTCGCGCAGCCGATTTCGAGCACACGTTGACCGCTTGGCACGTGCGCGGTGAAGACCTGCCGCAAGCGGCGTCGATAATAGCGACCGGCATCCGCACGCCCCTGCCCTGCCGCAACCGCCTCCCAATGCGCGACCCGGGACTGCGTGTAGCGGGCGTGATCGGCGGCAGCTCCCCCAGTCTCGGTAATCACGGCGCGTCCGGTACTCGATGCTCCCGATACCACTCGACGGTGCGCCGCAGCCCAGTGGCGAAGTCGATCGACGACGTGAAGCCGAATGCTTCGCGCGCACGCGTGGTATCCAGCTTCCGACGCGGCTGGCCGTTGGGCTTGCCCGTGTCCCACACGATGCGGCCCGTGTAGCCGACTTCTCCGGCAATCATCTCCGCGAGTTCGCGGATAGCGATCTCGTAGGAAGAGCCCAGATTCACCGGGTCGCTCTTGTCATAGCGCTCCGCGGCGAGGACGATGCCCTCGGCGGCGTCATCGACGTACAGGAATTCCCGCGTCGGGCTGCCGTCGCCCCAGACGACCACTTCGCTCGCGCCGGATTCCTGGGCCTCGACGCATTTGCGAATCAGCGCCGGAATGACATGCGATGACGAGGGGTCAAAGTTGTCCCACGGGCCGTAGAGGTTAACGGGAAGCAGGAACACGGAGTTGTAGTCGTACTGGTCGCGATACGCGGCCGACTGCACCAGCAGCATCTTCTTAGCCAGTCCATATGGAGCGTTGGTCTCTTCCGGGTACCCGTCCCAGATTGCGTCCTCGCGAAACGGCACCGGCGTGAACTTTGGATAGGCGCACACGGTGCCAATCGCGACAAACTTGGCCACGCCGGCCTGCCAGGCTTGGTGCATCAACTGTACGCCCATCATCAGGTTGTCGTAGAAGAACTCGGCCGGATGCTCGCGATTGGCGCCGATGCCGCCGACGTTGGCGGCCAGGTGGATGATGAGATCGACGGCTGTCGATTGCCCGTCGCGCGGGGTGGAGGTATCGGCGAGCAGCTGCCTGACAGCGGTGCCGTCCCGCAGATCGTAATCACGACGGCGCGGAACAAACAGCGTCCTGACACCTTTCGCCTTCAGCGCGGTGACGACGGCACGCCCGAGAAACCCGCCTCCGCCTGTGACGATCACTCGCTTGCTGGACCAGGGATTGTCCCGATCGAGACGCCAAATCATGGTGGGTATGGAGGAAATCGGCCTGGCAACCGGTCAGTTGACCGCCAATTCTCGCAGCCATAGCTCTGAAGGTCAATGCAACTGCCGTCGCTTACAAATACGCGGGCACCGCAACGACGATCAATGCGATGACATCGAGGACCGCAAACGCGGCGACCAACCCGATGGACCCGATGTGACGCAATCGCGCTGGCAGCCAGGCTGCCGTGCCGAGCCACATCAGGGTAAGCGTCGGCACGATCGCGGGGAACAGGTAGCGGCCCTGCGCGCCGATCCGAACGCGCAGGAATACCCAGGCAAGAGCGGCGAGGAGGCACGCGAGGTTCAGGACAGCGAGGAGGATGACCCGTCTAGTGTCGGCCGAACGAGCAAACCCTCGCACGGTACCTGTTATCGCGACCACTGTGACGACCGTCGCACCGACGACCCACCAGTGCGGCGCGAAGTAGCGCACCCAACCAAGTGAATACCACCAACTCTCGAACAAAAAGGTGGTAAATCCTTCCGCGTACTCAAGACCTTCGGCGAATGATGCGGGCACGAGAGCCGCGCGCATGGAAATCTGCAATGGATTCCGAATCGCCGGAATCGTCCATACCGCGACGACAATCCCGAGCACGGCCATCACCAGCACCGCGGCTGCCCAGCGGAACCGAAGCCGTTTCATCGCCGCCGCAACGGTCGCCACGAAGGCGACGGGAATGAGAACGATCCCCATCGGGTCGACCATCGCCGCTGCAATCGCAGCGAGCCACAGGACCGCGAGCGACCAGACAACATGCGCGCCACGCATTGCGCTCATCGTCTGCCACCAGAGGAGCGCCCCCGCAAAGTTCACGACCGCGTCAGGGGCGGCCGTGGTGGAGACGATTGCGAACTGCGGATGCAACGCCAGGAGGCTCGTAACGGTCGCAGCACTCAGTTCGTCGAGCGCCAACCTGGAACCAAGATACGCAACCCATAATGTGCCCACGGCAAACAGCATTGACACCATCCGCGTCACATACAAGTCATGCTCGACGGTCGTGCGCAAGCCAAGCGATAGCAGCCACCCGACGCTGGCATAGTACGGTGGCGCATAGCTCGACGACTCCGGCACAAGACCAATCGTCGAGAAGACTGCACCTGTCTCAACGAAACGTGTCGGCGGCGGTCCAGGTGGCAGTGGCTGCTGGTAATGGCGCCACCAGCTGTGACGAATCATCGAGCGGATGATCTCGGCCTCGCGACCGCGGTCCCCTGCGTCGGTGCCGGTAATCCGGCTCCGCCAGACTTCAGCCGCGGCCACGTGAATAGGTTCGTCCGGCTGCTGCCACGCCGGGATAAGCAGAATCGCCAGCGTCATCCGCGCCAGTAGCACGACGATGGCAACGGCGAGCACCGGAGCGATCGTCCGGTCGACAACGGGAACGGTACGAGCGGAGATCACGACGGACTGTTCGTCTGCTCTTGGTAACGACGTAAAGTGAGTCATTCTATGCGCGGTCTGCGATTTCAGAAACGCCAGTGGTGAGGAGCTGATTGCCCAACGCGCCGGACGGCAACGCGCCACGTCAGAGACGGAAGTTGCTGCTCTTCGTGACCGAGGACTACTACCTCGTTTCTCACCGACTGCCGTTGGCGGTGGCGGCGCAGGCTGACGGATACGACGTCACGATCGTCACTCGCGAGCGCAATTGCGGCGACGTCATCCGGCGTGCGGGTCTGCGGTTGATTCCGTTTGACAACGCCCGTAGCAGTCTGAACCTGTTCTCTGATCTGTGGATGGTGGCGCGGTTGGTTGCTCTGTACAGACGCGAACGGCCGGATATCGTCCATCACGTCGCGATGAAGCCGATCCTGTACGGCAGTCTGGCCGCAAAGACAGTCCGCGGAGCGTGTGTCGTCAACGCCATTGCAGGGCTGGGATGGCTCTTCACAGCTCAGAAAGGGCGTGCCCGATGGCTGAAGCCGATCGTCAAGCAGGCGCTGAAACGACTGGCTGCGTCAGGACTGACAATCGTGCAGAACCCGGACGATCAAGCGATGCTGGTTGAACTGGGGCTGGATCCCAGTCGCATCCGGCTGATTCCGGGGGCCGGCGTGAATCTCGACGTGTTTCGCCCGACCGCGTCACCAGGCGGTCCACCGACAGTCGTCATGCCCACACGACTGTTGTGGGATAAGGGAGTTGGCGAGTTCATTGCTGCCGCGCGTCTGCTACGCGCGCGCGGAGTCGATGCACGTTTCGTTCTTGCAGGCGAGCCCGACTCGCAAAACCCGGCGAGTGTCTCCGCCGCTGACGTACGCACCTGGACGACCGAAGGCGTCATCGAGTACGCCGGATTCGTCACGGACATGCCTCGCTTGCTGGAACGTTCACACGTGGTGTGCTTGCCGTCGTACTACGGTGAGGGTCTACCGAAGTCGCTCATCGAGGCGGCGGCTTCGGGCCGCGCGATCGTTACGACCGATGCGCCGGGGTGCCGCGAGGCGGTGCGCGACGGTTACAACGGATTCCTCGTGCCGCCTCGATCGACGAACGAGCTCGCGACGGCACTCGAACGACTGATCGTCGATCCAGTCCTCCGCGATGAGATGGGCCGTCACAGCCGGGCGCTCGCCGAGCTTCGGTTTGGTCAGGACGCAATCATCCGACAGACGCTGGCGGTCTACGATGAGCTGACCACGTGAAGGTCCTGGTGACAGGCGCCAACGGGTTCGTCGGCAGAGCCGTTCTCGACCGTCTGCGGCGCGACGGACATGCAGTGCGAGCGGCGGTTCGGACTGCAGACACGCTCCCGCCAGACGTCGAACGCACAGCGGGTGACCTGCATCCCGTTCGTAATTGGAGCGATAGCCTGCACCGAGTCGATGCGGTTATCCACCTTGCGGCACGAGTCCACGTGATGCGGGAAGCGGCGGCTGAACCATTGGACGAATACCGTCGTGTGAACGTGGACGGAACTGTGCACCTGGCCAGTGCCGCCGCTGCGGCTGGTGCACGGCGCTTCGTCTATGTGAGCACGCTGAAAGTGAACGGTGAGGCGGGGCAGTTCACGGAAGGCAACCAGCCGGCACCCGCAGATCCATATGCGCAGAGCAAATATGAAGCTGAAGTCGCGCTTCGTCAGATCGCAAATGACCATCGCCTCGAAGTTGTGATTGTTCGGCCGCCGCTGGTGTATGGACCTGGTGTCCAGGCAAACTTTCGCCTCCTGATGCGAGCGATCGCCCGTGGTGTTCCGCTGCCCCTTGGTGCGATCAGAAATCAGCGGAGCCTTGTCGGGATCGACAACCTCGTGGACTTCATCATGACCTGCCTTGCGCATCCCTCCGCAGCAAATGAGACGTTCCTCGTCGCCGACGGGGAGGATCTCTCGACGCCGGATCTTGTGCGGCGCCTCGCGCGGGCGATGGGTCGGCCTTCCCGGCTGTTCCCGGTCAACCCGTCCCTTCTTCGACTCGGCGCATCCCTCTGTGGTCGGCGGGACCTTGTCGACCGCCTCGTCGAATCGCTGCAGGCGGACATTACGAAAGCACGCACGTGTCTCACGTGGTCGCCGCCTGTCAGCGTGGATGAGGGTCTGATGCGGGCGACTCGACCACGATGAGGACCTGGGCAATCGCCGCGTTCTGTGCGGGAACCATGCTGGCGTCGTGGGCGCTGACACGCACGTTCCGCAACTACGCCCAGGCGCGCGGCATGCTCGACGTGCCCAACGAGCGGAGTTCCCATGTGCGACCGACGCCGCGTGGTGGCGGGGCGGCAATTGTGCTGGTGACCCTGGCCGCGCTGTGCATGCTCTCGCTCACCAACGTGTTGAACTGGAGACCGGTGCTCGGATTCGGCGCAGCCGGGGGTGTCGTCGCGGTTGCAGGTTTCGTAGACGACCGGAGACATCTCAAAAGGCGGTGGCGGCTACTTTCGCACTGCGGCGGCGCCTCGATCCTGTGGCTATCGATGAGCCCGTTCCCGTCGATTGCCATCCATGACAGTGTGCTAAGCGGTACGGCCGCGTTTCCGCTCGTAATTCTTTATGTCATCTGGCTGATTAATCTCACCAATTTTATGGACGGCGTCGATGGCCTTGCAGCAGGTGAGGCGGTCAGCGTCGCGCTTGGGGGTGCAGTGCTCTATGCGATGACCAGTCGGCCGGACGCGTCGATAGTCCCGCTCGTATTCGCGGCTGCCGTCGGCGGGTTCCTGATCTGGAACCGTCCGCCGGCGCAGATCTTCATGGGTGACGTGGGCAGCGGGTTCGTCGGCATCGCATTGGCCGCGATGTCTCTGCAAGCATCAACTGTTTCACGACCGCTGCTCTGGGGATGGCTCATCCTGATGGGTGTATTTGTCGTCGATGCGTCCGTGACCTTGATTCGCAGAGTGCTTCGAGCGGAGCGCGTGTGGCTCGCACATCGAACACACGCCTATCAGCACGCAGCATTTCGTTGGCGCTCGCACGGGAAGGTGACGCTGGCAGTCATCTGCATCAATGTATTCTGGTTACTGCCGATCGGAACTCTCGTTGCACTGCGTCGGATCGACGAACTCACGGGCATTGCGATCGCGTATGCACCTCTGATCGTCGTGGTGGTCTGGCTGGGCGCAGGCGCACCCGCAGCCGACGTCTCCGCTCAGACGCGGTCGACCCGACGATCCTCGACTGGCGAGAAGGTAGGAAGGTAGCGGCGTAATTCGCGCAGGATGTCTTGGGGATCGCCGGTGCCCGCCGCCAGCGCAATGTGCTCGATCGCAGCTCCCCAGTCGACGGCATCCGTAGCTTCTTCGTGGACCGCAAGGATGTCTGGATGAGCGGTGGGCTGCGTCACCGCTCCCTCTTCCCACAGTGACTCGGTCATCTTCTCGCCGGGGCGTACTCCCGTAAATACGATCGGAATGTCGTCGGCACCGGATAGACGAATCATGTCCCGGACGAGGTCCACCACCGGGATCGGGTCGCCCATGCGCAGGACAAACAACTCACCGCCGCGACCAATCGCACCCGCCTCGAGGACAAGGTGTGCCGCCTCGGCAATGGTCATGAAGTACCGCTTCATGTCCGCATGCGTAATCGTGATGGGACCACCGCGCTTGATCTGTTGTTGAAAGATCGAAACCGCACTACCGCGGCTGGCGAGGACATTCCCGAATCGCACGACCATGAAGGCACAGCCGAATCGTCTCGCCGTCTGACGCACCAGTTCCTCGGCCAACCGCTTCGAGGCGCCCATAACATTCCGCGGGACGGCTGCCTTGTCGGTTGAAATCATCACAAAACGGCTCACGCCGGCTGCCAGCGCAGACTGCAGCATGTTTCTCGTGCCGACAGCGTTGTTGGTGATGGCCTCCTCAGGATTTCCTTCCATCAGCGGTACGTGTTTATGAGCCGCAGCATGAAACACGATCTCCGGCTGAAGCTGCATGAACAGCCGCTGCAGCCGCGAACCGTCACGCACGTCGCAGATCACCGTCTGCAGGCTGAGGTTCGGAAAATCGCGCTGCAGGTCATGGTGCGCCTCGAATACGCTGTTCTCTCCGTGCCCGAGCATGATCAGCCGGGCGGGCCCGAGCGCCGCGACCTGTCGGCAGATCTCTGCGCCGATCGATCCACCGGCTCCGGAGATCAAGACCGTGCGATCGCGGAGGTACGTCTCGGCGTTAAATGACGGTTTGGCGTGGGGGCGACGGAGGAGATCCGCAATTTGCAGCTCGCGCAGCCGGTTAATCGTGACGCGGCCACCGACAAGCTCAAAGACGCCCGGAATGATCATTGACTCGAGCGACAGCCCCTGGCACTGCTCGCTCAACTGACGAATGACGGTACCCGGTGCGGTCGGCATCGCGATCACGACCAGCGTCACCTGGTGTGCCGCGGCAACCGTACGCACGTCGTCGAGTCGGCCACGCACTCGCAATCCGGCAATCAGATGTCCAATCTTCGCCGGGTCATCGTCGAGGAACCCAATGGGGACCATGCCCATTTGCGGGTTGCGACGGAGATCGCGGGCAACAATCATCCCCGCTTCGCCCGCACCAGCAATCAACACGACCTTGCGATTGGCGTCGTGCTTCTGCGCACCTGCGCCACCAATGCGCTGAGACTCGGCCACGAGCCGTACCGAGCCACGCAAGCTTCCGACGAGCAGGATCGTCAGCAACCAGTCGTTAAAAACCACCGAACGCGAGAACGACGGGATCACCGACGCCCAGAGCGCCACCACCAGCGTGACGAGAATCGCGATCGACGATCCCGTGATCGCCAGAAAGAGCGCGACGACATCGGGAATCGAGGCGTAACGCCAGTAACGTCCGTAGACGCCAGAGGCAAAAAACACGAGCGGCTTGATGACCGACGCGAGCACGATAAAGAAGAGGAACGCGTCCCGGTACGCCGTGAAACGGAGATCGAAGCGCAGCACGAACGCCATCAGCGCCGCGACCCACAGAAATGGGAGGTCCAGCAGCAGGAAATAGCGATTTCTCATTGAGGCTCAAGCGATTAGAAGACGTGGGATCACCGATGTCAACGCCATATCGCATTAGGATCAACTTGTGACGCTCTCCATCGGGCTTTCCCAGATTAACCCGACAGTCGGGGACGTCGCTGGCAATGCGGCGCGCGTACGCCGGGCCCGCGGCGAAGCAGCCGCCGGCGGCGCCGACCTGGTCGTCTTTTCCGAGCTGGTTCTCGTCGGCTACCCACCTGAAGACCTGGTGCTTCGGCCGGCATTGGTGGACGCGGCCGCCGCGGCGCTTCACGAACTCGTCGAGGAGAGCAAGGACGGCGGTCCCGGATTGCTGGTCACGCTGCCGTGGCGCGACGAGCAGGGGCTACACAACAGCATCGCGCTCGTCGCCGACGGACAGGTCCAGATCCGCTCGAAGCACGAGTTGCCGAACTACGGCGTGTTCGACGAGAAGCGGGTGTTCGTTCCCGGCGATGTCCCCGAGCCCATCACGTTCCGCGGCGTCCGCCTCGGCGTGCCGATCTGCGAAGACATCTGGGTCCCGGACGTCGTCGCACACCTGGCCCGCTGCGGCGCTGAGCTGTTGATCGTGCCCAACGGATCGCCGTTTGAGGTGGACAAATTCAGTCAGCGACTGGATCTCGCGCGCGCCAGGGTTGCCGAATCCGGTCTGCCGTTGATCTACGTCAACCAGGTCGGCGGCCAGGATGAACTGGTGTTCGACGGCGGCTCGTTCGCGATCAGCAGGAACGGTGATATCGCGGAGGTGATGCCCTTCTGGACAGAAGCGCTTGATCTTCTGCGGTGGGAGCGCAGCTCAGGTCAGTTCACGTGCGGCGAGGGACTTCGTAAAGGGGAGCGCCACGGTCCATCCGGCGGCGGCGACTTCGAGCCGGAGACGAGGTCGTCTGCCGTGTATCACGCAATGATGCTCGGCCTGCGCGACTATGTTGAGAAGAATCGCTTCCCCGGAGTCGTGCTCGGGCTCTCGGGCGGCATCGATTCGGCCCTGACGGCGGTGGTGGCTGTGGATGCGCTGGGATCCCGGCGCGTCCGCGGCGTCCGTCTACCGTCGCAGTTTACCAGCGAGGCGAGCATGGCGGATGCGGTTGAGACCGCACACCTGCTGGACATCACGCTCGACACCCTCCCCATCGAAGCCGGCGTGAGAGCGATGGAAGACACCCTGGGGCCGGTATTCGCCGGCCGGTCGCGCGACGTCACCGAAGAAAACGTGCAAGCCAGGCTGCGCGGCGTGCTGCTGATGGCACTGTCGAACAAATTCGGCGAGATGCTGGTGACAACAGGCAACAAATCGGAAATGTCGGTCGGGTATTCCACGCTCTACGGCGACATGTGCGGCGGATACTCGGTGCTGAAGGACGTGTACAAGACCGAGGTCTACGCGCTCGCGCGGTGGCGCAATGAAAACACGCCGCACGGCGCCCTTGGCCCGGCCGGTCGCGTTATCCCGGAGTCATCGATCACCAAGGCGCCAACGGCGGAGCTCCGACCCAATCAAACCGATCAGGACACGCTTCCGCCATACGAGGAGCTCGACGCCATCCTGACGGGATTGGTCGAAGAAGAACAAAGCGTGTCCCAGCTCGCGACGCGCGGATTCACGCGCGAGACGGTCGTTCGCGTCCAGCGCATGTTGTTTGCGGCGGAATACAAACGGCGTCAGGCGCCGCCGGGCGTGAAGATCACGCGTAAGAGCTTCGGTCGCGACCGGCGCTATCCGCTGACGAACGCCTTTCGAGAGACATGATGGCCTGCCGTGACTCCCCTCACCGCGACGTGGTCGCTTGTCAAATACTCCAACCGGTAACTTCGTTAATACGGACTTCAGTCACCAAGCACTCGAAGTGACACACCTCGTCAGGCGCGCGGAAGCAGTGGGGTGGACATCAAGCCGATCGACGGGTAGCATCGAAGGACCGTGTCTTTTCTCAAGGAACTCTGGGCATACATGACCGCGCGGAAGAAGTTCTGGCTGCTTCCGCTGATGCTCGTGCTGCTGGTCTTCGGCGGGCTGATCGTTCTGGCGAAGGGCAGCGCCATCGCGCCGTTCATCTACACCATCTTCTAGTCGGTTCACCAGCGAGTTCCGGGAGTCGTGAGCGGCAGCCACTTAGTGGCGTCGCCTCGCAACAACGAGCAGGCTGGACCCGACCACCAGCGACTTCCCTGCGGTGATCGCTGTGACCTCGTGTTCAAGGATCCGAGCGAGCGCGTCGGCCAGCCTCTGGCTCCCGGCGGCATGCTCGCGTTCGTAGGCGTGCCCCGATTTTGGCCGGGTGAAACCGACACGATACGGCAGCGCGCGCACCAGCGCGAACAGCGGCACCAGGCGCTCGAACAGGTACGTGGCGTACAGCACCTCAAAGCCGCCGGCGAGGGAGTCGGTGAGGGATCGTCTCGTGTAGCGCCGATAGTGCATCGCCTCGACGTCGGCGGTCGACCAGAGCCAGTTAAAGGACGGGACGGTGAGATACAGAAGACCACCGGGCCGCACGATGCCAGCGAGCTGATGCGCGAACCCCCGGTCGTCCTCGATGTGCTCGAGCACGTCGAACAGGCCGACACTGGGCACGCTGCCCGGTCGGATCGCCGCCTCGTCGAGCGTCGCATTGATGACGGTGGGAAGACGACGAGCATCCCGGGCGTTTTGCGCGCCCATGCCACCGGGCTCGAGGAGCACCGTTGCAAATCCAGCCTCGATGAGCCCGCGCGCAACGAAGCCATTGCCGCCACCGACGTCGAGGATGAAACCTGAGGGCGGGTATTGGCGCACGGCCGTCACGATGCATCTGTTCCGGTGCGTGAACCAGAATGACCCGTCTTCGAGGCGGAAGCACGCATCGTTCTGATCCGCCGGATAGGAAATGGATTCGGCGGCAGCAACGTTCGTGCGCCAAATGCCGGTGGCAGCATCGAAATGAAGCGCGTCGCTGAATGATGCGACGTTTACTCCGAACTCATCGCCGGGTGACATAGCGTTCCAGGGCTTTAATGTGCGTCCGATCGAGAACATCGGCATGGCTCACGATGACGGCACCGGCGCCGACGAAGCAGTCGCTACCCACGCGGCAATCGCCGCACACGGTGCAATTCGGCGACAGGAAGGTATTCGCGCCGATGCTGCAATCATGGCTCACGCAGACGCCGGGCCAGACGACGACGTTGTCGGCGAGTGCCACGCGACAGTCCACGAGCGCTCCAGCCATGACGAAGGAACCCGGGCCGACCGACGAGGCGGCCGACACGTACGCCCGCGGATGCACCAGTACCGGCATGGTGTAACCGGCGTCCTGAATACGAGCGGTCACCGTGCGTCTGGCGGCGAGATCTGAATAACCGACGGCGTTGACACAGACGTACTCCGACGGCGAGTGCGTCAGCCGTACGGACGAGAACGGCCCGAGCACTCCCTCCCCATCATGGACGTCGTCGATAAAACCGGCGAACTCACGACCGCAATCCTCGACGAGACAGCGGATGACCTGACCGAACATGCGTGAGCCGTAGACGAGTACCTTCATCACTTGATCGCACGAAACCGCAGGTATTTGTACAGCCCGCGAGACAACGGCAGCGCCTGCCGGAGGTAGTCATCGACGTGGGCGGCCGCCGCCGCTGACACACCGTGGAGAATCCTGCCCTGCCCTCCGAACCACTCGTACGTCACCTCGACCCGGCCGAAGCCGGCGCGCTTCGCCTTCGCCGCAAATTCATCCGGATCGATGCCGCCCGTGATCGATTTGTTGTACTCGGCCAGATCGAACACGTCCGCCGGGATTCCGAACTCCGCCTCCACACGAGCGCTGGTGTCGAGCACCGACGCCACTTCATCACGCGCGAGCGCTGACGTGGACGGCCCGACTGCATCCCGCACGGACATGGCGTTCAGCCAAAAATACCGATTGGGCTCGAGGTCGACGTAGAGGCACCCACCCTCGCGAAGAACACGGTGTGCCTCGCCCAGCACGGGATCCAGATCCTGAAGATGATGAAAAAAGGAGTACGCCGAGACGACGTCGAACTCCGCCGCGTCGAACGGCAAATGGGCCGCGTCGCCCGTATACACCTGCACGTTGGGCCTGCGCGTCACCCGGGCCAGCATCGCTGGCGTCAGGTCGATGCCCCTCACCTCGTCGAACAGATCAGCCGCAAGGTCGATGATGAAGCCGGTGCCGCATCCAAGATCAAGCAACCGTCCGCCGAACTCCTCGCGCAAGTGTTGCAGCCGGGCACGGACCTCGGCCTGGTTTTCCGCACGGAAATGCGGCTCACGCTCGTTGTACTGCGCCGCCATCCGCGAGTGCACGAGGATGTTGGCGTCACGAACGTCCATGGATGGACCTCTCCAGATTCATGGTCTCGTCGATCACATAGCGGGGACGCGCAAGAACTTCCTGGAAGATTCGAAACACGTAGACCCCGAGCACGCCCAGGGCGAGCATGATCGTGCCGCCGAGGAAGCTGAGCAAGAGCACGATGATCGTCAGTCCCTGGGGAAGAGTCCGTCCGGCGAGCAGGTACTGCAACAACACGATACCGCCGTACAGAAGCGGCGCGGCGATCATCACGGCGCCCGCTGATGCGAACACCTTGGGCGCCAGATCCGAGTACGTGATCAGCGAATTGACGGCCAGACCCAGCCGCTTCGCGAGCGTGTACGAGCTGCCGCCCGGGCGCGTACCGCGATCCACCGGCACGATGGCGAAGTTGAAACCGACATAGAACATCAGCGGCCCATACACCACGTCCCGTTCAGGGAAGGCTCGAAGCGCATCGCCGACCTTGCGCGTGAACGCCCGGAACGTACCCAACCGGCGCGGCACCGTGACGCCGATCGTGCGTGAGAAGACCTGATGATAGGCATCAGAGCTGAGCCCCCGCGGCGTGACCGTTCCGTCGATCTTCGTCGTATAGACGATGTCGCACTGCCGTTCCTGCAGGGTCCTGACGAGCATCGGAATGTTCTCGGGCCGATCTTCGAGATCCGCATCCATCAGCACCAGCACGTCCCCTTGTGCGTGCTCGAGGGCGGCGGCGATCGCCGGGTGCTGGCCGAAGTTTCTCGAGAAGCTGATGACCTTCAGCCGCGGATCGGCGACCGCCTGCGCTTTCAGCAGCGCCAGGGACTTATCGTGACTGCCGTCGTTGACGACCACGGCTTCGTAATCCAACCCGTCAAGGGCCTTTCGGAGACGGTCGAGAAGCTCGGGGATGGTGGCCTCGTTGTTATAGACGGGCACGAGGATCGACAGTCGGGGCGCGGCAGGCAACACAGTCTCAGCGAGTCGGCTGACGATAGCTCCGCTGCTCTGGTGGCAGGTAGTACTCTTCGAGTGATGCCGGTGGCTGAGCAAAGAACCCGAGCTTCTGTTTCACCTGATCGCTCACGCCGGAGAGGTCCATCCCATTCATGGCTCTCGGAATGTCGATTCGCTGTTTCATGTAGGACCGGCACGCATTAATCGTCAGCGCATGACGCCAGCGAGGTGTCTTGTTGACGGCACCCGCATGCCACAGCCTCGCGTTGAAGAAGAATACGGAGCCGGCTCGAGCGATCACTCGCCGACCCTGTCCGTAGAACTGTTCTTCGCTCGGCACGTCCGCCTGCTCCTGCGACCCTGGCAGAAACCACGTGGCGCCGTTCTCCTCCGTGAAGTCATCGAGCAGAATCGTCGCGCCCATGTTGGTGACGTACCCGGGAATGATTCGCGGACTGTCCACGTGAATCCGGACCGAGTAGTTACCGCCACCTGGCGGCATGGACGAGGAGGTGTAGGCATACACGATCCACTCGTCGCCGAGCACCGCGCTGAACGGGGCGACCAGGCGCTCATTGTCGAACAGATCCAGGAAGCTTCCGCCATGCAGTGCGCAGAGCATGACCATGCCGAAGTCGCGCTCGGCGCGAGGGCCGTAGCGGCCCGTATCAGCGGCAATCGCCTGCGCGAGCTCGCGTTTCGCCTGTTCGACAAACGGCGGGTCCAGGATGTCCGGGAGGATGACGTACCCGTCAACAGCGATCCGCGTGCGAATCTCGTCGGCGGTCACGGCCGGTTGCCAATGTCCTCTCGCGCCGCCCCGGACGTCGCTGTGGTCTGCGCGCCCCCGCCCCAGATATAACGCGCGGCATCGTCGCCACAGTTGAGCAGCAGGTCGACAATGCTCAAGTCTGGAGCGTAGGGACCGTGAAGCTGAGGATATTCCGGATAGTGGCTGTAGTCCTTCCAATGGACACGCACGCCGTGACGCGCGTAAGCCTCGGCGTCGAGATAGCGCCGGGCCGACGGCCCGCTGATGTAGTCTGTCGCGCCCATCTTCTTCAGCAACATCAGCAGCCGATCACTTCCCTTGCCCTCGAGGTTGTAGTCCCGTGAGTCGAGAATCTGCGTCCGGATACCAAGCAGATCACCGGCGATCGCCCTGATCATGGTCTGATTCAGCAGCGAGAGCGATTCCCATGATCGTGAATAGAAATTCTTGAAGAACTCCCGATACCGGGCGAAGCCGGGCGCTCCATGATACGACTGCTCAATCGTCATCCAGTGCTTTCGCGCCCAGCTCTGGTCACCGATCACCACGTCGCAAATGAGCCGGTCGTTCTGATCGCCCACGGGAATCGTCAACCAGACGACCCCGTTCGCGGTCTTGACGCGATTGCGGTTTCGCCAGTCGTTAACGGTGTACTGGACGTCATCGTAGAAAACGAAGACGTCTGCGTCGTGCATGATGTCGAAATAGCCGCGCCACGGAATGTAGTTCGACTGAATGACCGCGACTTTCATACGGCATCGCCCTCGCGGCTCATGCGGAGGCTGGACAGGCCATGCTGAGGAGCGAATAGGGAACGCTCAGAAGGTCGTGGCGAGTGTTTCACGGGCCGGTGAAAGGATACGGCACTACGATCTCGCACGCGATTTCACTGCGGCGCGCGTCTCGCGATCAACTTCGCGGCGGCGGAGCGTCTCGCGCTTGTCGTGCGCCTGCTTGCCTTTCGCCAGCGCGAGCTGCACCTTCACCCGTCCGTTCTTGAAGTAGAGCTCCAACGGCACCAGCGTGAGCCCTTTCTCCGCCACTTTGCCGACCATTTTCCGGATCTCATCGCGATGCAGCAGAAGCTTCCGCTGCCGCAGCTCCTCGTGAGCGGCCGAGCCGCGATGACTATAAGGACTGATGTGGACATTGAGCATCCACACCTCGCCGTTATCGATGCGCGCGTAGCTGTCGCGAAGATTGACGCGCCCTTCGCGGATCGACTTCACCTCGGTACCGAGCAGCGCTACACCGGCTTCCCAGGTGTCGAGGATGTGGTAGTCGTGGCGGGCCTTGCGGTTTTCCGCGATTGTCCGTTGCGCTTGCTCCCGCTCAGTCTTCGGACCAGCCATCGATTGCACTATACCAGTCAGGTCCGCCTGAAGGCGGACACTACACCAGTCGATTAAGGTCCGTCTGAAGGCGGACACGACGACGCTACCGCAGGCAGAACTCGTCAGTGCATTTGCCGCGACGGATTCGATTCGCTGCGATGCGCCGGTAGACGGCAGCACCAATCTCCCGGAACCCTGGCAAACTGGCGACGACGAAGAACGGCCACAGGACCGGCACTGCACCAGAGATTCGGAGCATCGCGTCGAAGCCGCCCCGGCGTCGACCTGGCTCGACGACCCACATCTCTCGCATTACTTCGGCCTCCGTCAAGCCGGGCGCAAGCCGCTCGCGACGCTCGGGATCGGTCGCGTCGGCAAAAGTCAGCCGATGCAACCAGTCGAGCCGGTGCAGACGACGGACGGTTCGCCGGCACATCGGGCAACCGCCGTCAAAGAGAACGAGCACAGCTCACCTCGTCGCCGCCAGGCGTGCCGCGAGCAATGTTGCCGCGATCATGCTCGAGGGATCAGCCACACCCGTGCCGGCAATGTCGAATGCGGTGCCGTGATCAACCGATGTACGAATGATCGGCAGCCCGAGCGTCACGTTCACGGATTCGCCGAACGCCAGCAGCTTCACTGGGATCAGGCCCTGATCGTGATAGCAGGCGATCACCGCATCGAACTCGCCACGAGACGCACGCACGAACACGGTATCGCCTGGATACGGCCCACTAATCTGGACGCCGCGTGCCCGCATGGCATCAACGACCGGCCTCATGACCCGTTCCTCTTCGTCTCCGAGCAGCCCTTCTTCACCCGCATGAGGATTGAGCCCGGCCAGCGCCAGTCTTGGTGACGGCACGCCGAACCGCGGCAGCTCGTGCGCGGTCAGCTCGATCACGTTCGTGAGCAGATCGACCGTGATCAACCGCGGCACATCGGCAAGGGGAACATGCACGGTGGCGAGCACGACCTTCAACGGCTCGGACCAGAACATCATCGCCACGTGCGGACTGCCGGTCAGATGGCCGAGCAGATCGGTGTGGCCCTTCCACGGAAGATCGGCGCGCGCAAACGCCAGCTTGTTGATGGGCGCGGTCGCAATCGCCGCCACGTGCCCCGCCTGGGCGTCGCGCACCGCCTGGCAGATCGCATCGTAGGCGGCGCGGCCGGCCTCGGCCGAGAGAACGCCCGGCGCCACCGTCAGTCCTGACGGCGGGCCGTAGAGAACCGGCTCGCACGCCGCGCGCACCCGTTCGTCGGCTGCAGCCTTCGCCGCGATCTCAGGGCCGATCCCGGCAGGATCGCCGGTCGTGATGGCAACGCGCGGTTTCACCAGCGTCTCCGTGCCTCAGAGCTGCAGCACCAGCCAGTCGGCCACGATCTTCGGGCTGGCATTTCCTTCGAGCGCGTCGAGCGCCTCGTTGACCGAGGCGTACGCGCGGACGATGCGATCGCTGTCGAACACTTTCGCGAGCGTTCGCAGCTGCGCCATCAGGTCGGCATTGGCCAGCACGGCCGCATCGCCCTGTTCGCCTAACAGACCAACGTCGCGCAGCAACGATGCGAGCGCGCGAAGACACGCCGACAGCTGATCGCGCTCTGCTCCGCTCGTCTTGCTCCCGCCCGTGGGCGTCACCTCGCGCGCCAGGTCGAGTAGCCGTACGGGATCGCTCATCCGCGCTGCCTGTTCGAGGAGATGCCGAGCCGTCTCTCGCGCCTCCGTCATGTCCGCAGATGCCGAGGACAGCGCCCGTCCGATACTTCCATCCGCGTCCAGCGCGGCGGCCCGGGCTTCAGCCTCTTCGTAGTCGTGATCGCGCATCAACGCCTCGGCGACTTCGACCGGTGACAGGCCTCCGAACCGCAGACGCTGACACCGCGACAGCACCGTCGGCAGCAGCGCGTCGGGCATCGACGAAATCAGAACGAACACCGACGCCGGCGGCGGTTCCTCAAGTGTCTTCAGCAGCGCGTTCTGCGCGGCAGGAACCATCGCCTCGGCCTCATCGACGATCACCAACCGTCGCCGTCCCTCGAACGGACGATACCCGGCACGGTCAACAACGTCTCGCACCTGCTCGATCTTGATCGACCCCAGCTCGCCCGGCTCAACGACGGGAACATCCGGATGCACGCCACGAGCGATGCGTCGGCAGGACGCACACTCGCCGCATGCGTCGCGCGGCAGATCTGGCGTGGTGACAGGCGTCGGGCAGTTCAGTGTTTCGGCGAGCCCGACAGCAACTCGGCGCTTGCCGACACCGCGCGGACCGGCAAACAGCAGTGTTGCTGGCAGCGTTTCCCGCGCGACGGCGCGCGATAGCAGCGCGACGAGCCGACGGTGACCGATTATGTCCCTGAAGGGCATCTCAATTGATCAGTTGACGTTCGAAGCAGGCCGCCACGCGCCGCATCGCTTCGGTGACATCCGCAACGCTCACGGAGCCGTACGACAGTCGGAGATGGCCTTCCCCGCTGCGGCCGAACGCGGCGCCTGGAAGCGTCACGACATGCGCCTCCTCGAGCAGCGACCCGGCAAGCGCCGTCGAATCGGTGCAGCCGTCGACGCGCACGAACCCGAAGAACGCGCCGTTGGTCGGTGTCCAGCGCAGCCGCGGCACGGACCGGACGCCGTCGAGCAGCGCCGCGCGGCGTTTCAGAAAACCCTCGTGAAACGATTCGGGATAGCCCCAGTCCTCGCGCACTGCGCCAAGTGCCGCCATCTGTGAAATGACGGGCGCACAGATGATCATCGCATCCTGGATCTTGACGGCTTCGGTACACACCGACGCATCCGCCAGCATGAATCCGACCCGCCAGCCCATCATCGCAAACGACTTCGAGAATGTGCCGACAACGACGACGTTCCGTCGCCAGTCCACGGACGATGCCGCGCTCCAGTGAGGCCGGCCGTAGACGAGGTGCAGATACGTCTCGTCGCTGAACACGACAATGTTGCGCCGTCCCAGCTCGGAGACGATGCGCTCGCCTTCGACGGGATCGAGCACGGCACCGGTTGGATTGCCGGGGTTGCACAGCACCACCGCACGTGTCCGAGCCGTGATGTGCGGCTCGATGTCGGCCCAGCGGACAGCAAAGGTCTCGCAATCGCCAACGGGCGCCTCAATGGGATTCGCGCCAAGTGCCACAACCGCCATCTGGTGGTTGGTGAAATACGGCGACGGCAGGATGACGTCGTCGCCGGGATCGACCATCGTGGTGAGCGCCAGCGTGAACGCGTGATTGGCGCCCGCGGTGATGATGATGTCGGCGGCGGAAGCGACGACGCCGACAGAGCGGAGCCGATCGGCAAGGGCAGCGCGCAGGGCGGGCATGCCGGGATCGGTCGAGTAGACGTTCACCTCGCGCGTATCGAGGGCCTGGCGTGCAGCGGCCAGCGCCGACGGCGGAGGGCCGTAAAACGGGAGCGCCTGCCCGAGCGAGATCACGTCGTGCCCGGCCGCGCGCAACTCCGACGCGCGCAGGTTGAGCGGATCGAAAGGGGGAAGCTCGATGCCGCGCACTCGTGACGGAACCGTCACTGTCACGGGATCTAGTCTAGTCGGTGCGAGAGGTGCGAAGGGGCAACGTCAGCGGCCGAAGACACGTCCCCAGAATCCGCGCTTTTTCTGCGGCGCTGGAGACTTTGGCGCGTCGGTCGGCGCCGGCATGACGCCGCCGGTCACACCAGGCGGTTGAACGGTCTCAGCCGTCACCTGGCGTTCGTCCGGACGACGCTCGTCCGATCGGCGCTCGCCTGCGGCGCGTTCGACGTCGCGCGGCACCGGCCGCGGACGATCATCGCCACCGGTCGCGACAACTCGAAACGCGCTGCTCTCGTAGGCGTTGTGAATCGGGCAAAACGTCTGGGGCTCCGTCCCGCGGACGAAGTACTCGGTGTACACCATGGATCGATCTGTGACGGCGCCATTGTCATCAAAGACGGCTGCGTCGCGGCACGAGTCCGTTGCCAATGCGCCACTCAAGCGGCAGATTGTCGCGGACGTCACGTCGGCAGGCGCCTTGAACCATTCCGGCTTGTCGTTGCTCGTGGCGCTCTTCATGAAGCGCGCCCAGATCGGAACGGCCAGCTCCGCCGCGTAGCCGTTGGCGATGATCGTGCGCGGTGTGTCATAGCCGACCCACACGCCGGTGACGATCTTCGGCGTGTACCCGACGAACCAGGCGTCGTGATAGTCGTTCGTCGTCCCGGTCTTGCCCGCGGCCGGTAATGTGAAGCCCTCACGACGGGCCGACCACGCCGTGCCGGAGTTGATGACGTCCGCCAGCATGGTGGACATCAGGAACGCAGTGGACGGGCTGAGCGCCTGATGCGACGAGGGCGCCGCCGTGAACAGAACCTGTCCGTTGACGTCCACAACGCGCGAGATCAGCAACGGGTCGGGCACGATCCCATCGTGCGCAAACGCCGCGAATGCCGCCGACATGGACATCAGCGTGACTTCGCCAGAGCCGAGTGCGAGCGATGGAACGCCGGGGACCGGACCGACGCCGAGCCGGTCGGCATAGGTCACCGCGGTCGGAATCCCCACTTCCTGCAGCATCCGCACGGCTGCGCGGTTACTCGACGTTTTCAGCGCCGCCCGCATCGTCATCGATGAGGCTGTCGAGTGTCCATCCTCCGGTACCCAGTTTCCCTGTGGTGTCCACACCGGGTTATCGAGGTCCGTCAGCACCGTGCCTGGCGAGTACCCATGCTCGATCGCGGCTGCGTAAACGAAGGGTTTGAACGCTGAACCTGCCTGTCGCCTCGCCTGCGTCACCCGGTTGAAGTGACTCTGTTCGAAGTTGCGACCGCCAACCATCGCGCGCACTTCACCCGTGACCGGATCAATCGCGACAAGGGCCGCCTGCAGCGGGTCACTCGAGACCGGGGTGTTCTTGCGACGCAACTGACGCTGTTCGATGTCCTGCAGACCACGCGCAACCTCGGACTCCGCAACCTTCTGCAGATCGAGATCGAGGGTCGTATAGACCTTTAATCCGCCTTCGTAAACGCGCTCCCAGCCGAACTTCTCGACGAGCTGCTTGCGCACTTCCTCTTTGAAGTACTGGCCGAAAGGTTCCTGATTCCGCAGAGTGTCACTGAGCTGAACCGGCGCACGCATGGCCGCGTCGAAGGCTGGCTGCTCGATCATGCGGGCCTCGCGCATGGCCTGGAGCACAACGTTGCGTCGAGCCGTCGCCCGATTGAGATCCACGGTGGGTGCGTAGCTGGACGGCGATTTCACGAGTCCCGCCAGCAGCGCCGCCTCAGACAGGGTGAGATCGGCGGCCGATTTGCCGAAATACCCGAGCGACGCGGCCTCCGCACCGTATAGACCGTCACCGAAATACACCTTGTTCAGATACAGCTGCAGGATTTCGCGCTTCTCGAACTCGCGTTCGATCCGCGCGGCCACGATGACTTCCTTCGCCTTGCGACTGTAGGTCTTCTCGGTGGTCAGAAAGCTCTGCCGGGCCAGTTGCTGCGTCAGTGTGCTGCCACCCTGCGTCGTACGACCGGTGCGGATGTTCTTTACGAACGCGCCGGCGATGCGGACGACGTCGAGGCCGCCGTGCTCAAAGAAGCGCTGATCCTCGATCGCGAGGAGGGCCTGCACCAGATGCGGCGATACGCGGTCGACCGAGACGGGAATCCGCTGCTCTTTGTAAATGGTGAACGCGGTACGGCCTTTCGCGTCGTACAGCGTCGTCGCCCGGGCCATGGTGGCGATCTCTCGCACGTCGCGAGCGCTCGGCAGGCCGGTGACGACGTCCTTGAGCCACCAGGCGGACGCGCCGACCGCACCCCATATCAGCACCACGACCATAACCATGAGCGACACGAATATCCGTCGCCGCGATCGGATGAGTGCGGCCGTTCTCTCTGCGAACCTCATATCAGTGATCCCGGTTCCAACTCCGCAATGCCTGTGCCACTCGGAGAGCACACTGCTATTGAGCTGGGCCGGAGAGCGCTGACCCCGATGAGCTGAGTTGAATGTATTTGTTTCGCTGCGCGTCTTAATTCTTAATTCGCCAGTGCTTTCGCAATGGCGGCGCGCAACGCCGGGTCCTCTGGAGTGACTTCGCTCGGGAAGAACGCCGCGATTCGACCCTGCTTGTCGATCACGTACTTGCTGAAGTTCCAGGCCGGCAGCTTGCCGGACGTACCGAGGAATGCGTAGATCGGAGATTGGCCCGCACCGCGCTTGGTGACGAGCTTCTCAAACATCGGAAACGTCACGTCGTAGGTGAGCCGGCAGAAGGTCGCGATCTCCTCTGCCGATCCGGGTTCCTGTCCGCCGAAGTCGTTGCTCGGGAACCCGAGCACGTTGAAGGCTTTGCCTTTCATCTCGCGCTGCAGCTTCTCGAGCCCTTCGTATTGCGGCGTGTAGCCGCACTTGCTGGCGACGTTCACCACCAGACTGACCTTGCCCTTGTACTGGGCCAGATCGGCAGCCTTGCCATCGAGTGATTTCGTCTTCAGGTCGTAGAACGACTGCGGCTGCTGAGCTGCAATGGCGGCGGTGAAGACGGCGGCGCACACACAGGCGAGCGTGAACTTCGTCATAACTACTCCTGCGGGCGCGATTATAGACTAGTGCTCCGCCGCGGTTCGGACCGGCCGCTCGACCAGGAGGCTGCCATGCGCCCGCGCTTGCTCGCTGTCGTACTCGCCGTACTCGCCGCTCTGCTTACAACCACCGGGGCGTTGCAGGCGCTCCAACTCCGGGCCACTGCCGAACCGCCAGCGCAATTGATTGGCACCTGGCGTCTGAACATCGCGAAGTCGAAGTACTCACCCGGTCCGCCTCTGCGCTCGGAAACTCGCGTCTATACAAAAGGGGCCGACGGCGTGAAGGGTGTCGTCTCGCGCGTGTACAGCGACGGTCGGAGCGAGAAGTTCGAGTACGTCGCGAATTTCGGGAAGGACATGATGGTGACCGGTATCGAGGAGTACGACACCGTTACGCTCAGGAAGGTCGACGATCTGACGTCGGATGCCGTGCTCTCGCACGCCGGCACCGTCTACGGGGTCGCCCGTCGGGCGATCTCGATGGATGGCAAGACGATGACGATTACTTTCGACCGGAAGAGTTCAGAGACGCCGGTCCACAACGTGGCCGTCTACGACAAGGTCGGGAATTAGTTGGCGGGGTGGACGGGACTCGAACCCGCGGCCTCCGGCGTGACAGGCCGGCGTTCTAACCAACTGAACTACCACCCCAAGGTGTGGTCCGGCTAAAGCCGGACACTACGAACTACGAACTACCGACTACGAACTAACTGTGGTGGGCGGTGCAGGGCTCGAACCTGCGACACCCGGCGTGTAAAGCCGATGCTCTACCACTGAGCTAACCGCCCGGCCTTCGCGCTCCAGCATCCGCGATCGCGCTACGGCGCGGCAAGCCCGCGAGAGCTGCCCATCTCTTGCGCCGGCTGGACCAACGCAAAGAATCGATTATATCGACAGCAGAAGCCTGGCGGCAAGAATGCCAAACCCAGCGATGAGCCCTGCGACGGCGCGATGCTCGCGGTTGCGCCGCGCGTTGGCAAGACTGAAGCGTCTGGGCATCGGCGGCGCCTCACGGCGTTGATACAGATCGTAAGTCGCACCAAACGTGCGGCGCAGGAACGCTTCCTCGGCGCGAATCGCCATCGGAATGGTGATGCCGACATATGCGGCTCCGATCAGGGCCACGACCAGGCTCCGGGATGCGATGACGACACCGAGAGCGATGAGGCTCGAGCCGACGTAAAGCGGGTGGCGCGTCCATCGATAGGGGCCGGAGCGCGTGACCTCGCGTCCTTTGTCGAGATGACCTGCCGCCCAGATCCGGAAGAATTCTCCGGCAGCCGCGATCACCAGTCCGGTCGTCCAGGTCGTCCACGTCGGTCGCGCCATCAGCACGGCCGCCAGTGCCGCACCAAATCCCAGCGTGACCCGGCGCCGGACCAGAAACGCCGCGAGGCTCGTCATATCGTGCCGTTTGTCGTTGACAGCCGACGCTCGACTGCATCGACCACCTCGGGCAATTGAATGTCGTTGATGCAGGCGGCGCTGCGCCGGCACCGCCGCTTATACAGGCACGAACAGGTCCCGGTGCGGGCCACGACACAGTCGGCTGTGGACCAGGGGCCGTTGCGCTCAGCGCGAGTCGGTCCAAACAGCGCGACGAGCGGCGTTCCGACCGCCGCCGCAATGTGCAGCGGGCCGGTGTCTCCCGAGATCAGGATGCGCGCGGGCCTGGCGATCGCGAACAGATCGGACATCGACGTCGACGGTGCGGGATCCGCCGCGCCATCCGAGGAAGCCGAGACTTGCTGCGCCAGCGGTTGCTCGTTCGGCCCCCAGAGCACAACCGAACGCAGCCCGAACCGATCGCGCAGCGTCGCAGCAAGTGCGCCAAAGCGATCGGCAGGCCATCGCTTGTTCGGCCAGGCCGCACCGGGATTGATCACGGCGTACGGCTCGCCGTGGAATGTGGCGCGCACCTGCTCCGCCGCCGCACTGTCAGGAATCTCCAGCGGGAACGACACACGAACATCCCGGCTGCCGAGCGGCTCGAGCAGCGCCAGGTTCTTGAAGATGACGTGCGAGTGCGTTGGATCGACCCGGTGCGTGTAGAACGGACCGGCCGTGCGCTCGCGCAGGTGACCGGCGGTGAAGCCGATCGTCCGTTCGGCGCTGACGGCGCGCGCCAGCACCGCCGATTTCAACAGGCCCTGCAGATCGAGCGCTGCCGTGTATCCGACGCGGCGCAAATCGCCAAGCGTCGAAAGCGTCGCGCCGAGGCGGCGCGTGTTGACGGCGATACGACTGTCGAGCCCGCGGACCATCTCGAGCAGCGACACGTACTGCGGGTCCACCATCCAGTCGATCCGCGCGTCGGGAAATCGCGCTCGCAACGCCGCAGCTGTGGGAATAGCGTGAATGACGTCGCCGAGCGATCCGAGCCGGACGAGCAGGAAGCTGTGGCTCACCGCGGGGATTCTGCGATGCGCGCCAGCAGGTCGCGTGTCGAATGGTCCTTCGGATCGCCGACGATCGCGATACGGCCGCCGTAGCCGCGCACCACGTCGCGTTCCGGAACAGAGTCCAGGGTGTAGTCGGTCCCCTTGCAGTGAACGTCCGGACGGATGGCCTCCAGCAACGGACCGACGGTCGATTCCGGAAAAATGACGACGAAGTCGACGCACCGGAGCGCGGCGACCAGTTCCGCGCGGGCGGCAGCCGGCAGGATGGGACGTCCCTTCCCTTTCAGCGCTCTGACGGATTCGTCGTCGTTGATGGCCACGATCAAGATGTCGGCTTCCTGCGCAGCGGCGTCGAGGTATCGCACATGGCCGACATGCAGCAGATCGAAGCAGCCGTTGGCGAAGGCGATCGTCCGCCCGGCGCGGCGTGCATCGGCCACCCGCTCAAGCAGAACGCTCCGTAAAAGCACGTCACCCATCCGCCTTCGCGCTCCGTTTGGCCGAATCGCTTCGGCGCGACACGTGGACGGCTCCGCGCAGTTCGTTTCTCGACACGGTGGCGGTGCCGCGCTTCATCACCACGATCCCGCCGGCATAATTTGCCAAACGCGCCGCTGCTTCGAACGTCGCTCCCGCCGCGAGGGCGAGTGTCATCGTCGCCATCACCGTATCGCCCGCGCCGGTGACATCCGCAATTTCGTCCGACCCGTGAATCGGGATGTGGACCGTGTCGGCGCCTGACGTGAAGAGCGCCATGCCGCGCCCGCCCCGCGTGATGAGCACGGCTTGTGTGCCGGTTCGCTTGAGAATGTCGCGCCCGGCGCGTTCAAGCACACGAGCGTTGTCGTTGATCCGCACCCCCAGCGCCTGTTCGACTTCGGACTCGTTCGGAGTACACGCCGTGAGGCCACGATACTCGAGCAGCCGGTAGCGCGAGTCGACCAGCACGGGAATCGGATGGCAGGCCTGTCGCAATGCGGTGGTGATTCGTCGCGCCAGCGCAGGCGTGACCAGGCCGGAGCCGTAGTCGGACATCAGCACGGCATCCGCATCGGCGAGGCTCGCCAGCGCGGCGCGTTCGAAACGGGCACGCGTGCGTGCGTCGATCGCGCGGCCGACGCCTTTGTCGATGCGTACCACCTGCTGCTTGGCGGAGTGGACTCCGCCGGCGAGGATTCGCGTCTTGGTGACCGTTCCCCCGGCAGCCCGTGCGACCGCCGTGCGCATGACGCGTGGGTGAAGCGCTGCGAGCATGCGGCGCCCGGCCGCGTCACTGCCGACGATCGACACCAGCGACGCACGGCCACCGAGCGCCGCCACGTTGTTGGCCGCGTTCGCGCCGGCTCCGGGGACGATTTCGGTGGAGTCGTACTCGAGAATCAGGACCGGGGCTTCGCGAGAGACACGCGCGACACGGCCGTAGACGAATTCGTCGGCCACGACGTCGCCAATGACGGCGACAGTACGACCCGCAAACGCGTCAATCAGCGCGCTGAGTTCCGAAGAATCCAACCGGCGGCCTCCATCAGATTGTCGAGAATGATATCCGCCGTCGCGGTCTGCCCCTGCGCGCCGCGTTGGCGGGACACATCCGCCGAGAGACTCGCCGGCGGCGCCTCGGGTTCCGCCGCACCGTGTCCGGTGCGGACGCGAATCGCCCGTGTGCCGGCACCAACGCCGCAGGCGACGTCGAGCCAGCGATCTCCGATCATGAACGACCTCGCGGGATCGAGGCTCATGTCGCGGCACGCCTGCTCAATCATCCCGGGCCCCGGTTTGCGACAGCGGCACGCCTGCCGATACTGTTCGAGGGGGGCGTCCGCCAGATGCGGACAGTAGTAGTAGCGATCAATCGAAGCGCCGCCGCCTTCCAGCCGCGCCGACAACTCCTGGTGGACCTGCTCGAGGAACGCTTCGTCGATGACTCCGCGTGCGATCGCCGATTGATTGGTCACGACCACCAGCGCAAAGCCCGCCCGTTTCAGGAGCCGCAGTGCATCGGCAGTCCACGGAAACACAGAGAGCAGTTCCATTCGATCGAGGTAGCCGCGCTCCTCGATGAGCGTGCCGTCGCGGTCGAGAAACACGGCGGGTCTTGTCACCGCCGCGTTCCCATCAGCAGGCGAACGGAATCGAAGACGCGCTCGGGCCGCAGCCCGGTCATGCACTGGTGATCGAACGGGCACTCCCGCAGCATGCACGGCCGGCACCAGACCTGATTGATCAGCACCTCGGACCGTCCACCCTGTCGCGTCAACGGTGCGGTCTCCTTTTCCCGGGTCGGGCCGAAGAGCGCCACGAGTGGCGTGCCCACCGCGCCGGCCAGGTGCATCGCGCCCGAATCGTTCGACACGCAACTCGCAGCCAGGCTCATGACACCCGCGAGCACCTCCAGGCTGGTGGCGCCGGTGAGATCGATGACCGCCGCACGCTCGGTCGTTCCAAGCGCATCAAGAACCAGACGCGTAGACGCCGCGTCCGCCGGCGCGCCCACCAGCGCCACCTGAACGCCCGCCTCGCGCATGGCGCGTGTGATCAGCGCGGCGAAATGCGTGGGCAGCCATCGTTTGGCGGTGCCGTACGCAGCACCGGCCGCGACGACCAGCATCGGCTGGGACTCTTGCCAACCGCGCGTCGCGAGCAGCGACCTCGCGGCCTCGACGGCAGCAACGGGAACAGTCAGCACCGGCTCGAGCGCACCTTTTTGAATCCCGAGCTGGCCAACCAGGTGTTGGTAGTAGGCACTTTGATGGCGGGACCCACGCGGGCGGCTGACCGCACGCGTCAACAGCGGCCGGCGGAAGTCGGCAGCATACCCCCAGCGATCGGTCACGCGCGCCCGATACACCATCCAGGCCGCCGCGAACGAGTTGGGCAGCAGGATCGCCAGATCGATCTGCTCGGCAACCAGTCGCTGGACGTCCTCGGCCAACGTCCGGCGGTCAGACAGTGCGCCGCGCCATCGCGTGACGATCGTCGCATCGACGCCAGGCACCATCGAATACAGCGGCGCCACCGACGATCGGGCAGAGACGATGAGCCGTGCCCGCGGATAGGCCCGATGGACATCCGCCAGTGCCGGCAACGCCATCACGGCGTCGCCAAGCCAGTTCGGCGCGACAACCAGGATCCGTTCAGGCATCAGCGCGCCACCGTCGATGCATCCAGAGCCAGAGATCGGGATGACGCCGGATATACATCTCCAGTACGTCGGTGCACCGCTGCGTGAACTCACGCACGGCATCGGGTGAATCGGGATCCGGTGGCTCCACTGCGTGCTCGTAGACGAGACGATAGCGGCCGTTCGGAAGCGGCAGCACAAACGCAGGAATCACGGGAGCGCCGGTACGGAGCGCGAGCGCTGCGACCGCGTTGGTTGTCGCCGCCGGGCGGCTGAAAAAATCCACATAGACCGCGTCTGGAGTGTGCAGGTGCTGATCGATCAGGATCGCAATCGCGCGGTTCGCTTTCAGCTCCTGAAGCACTTTCCGGATCGCCCCCTGACGGTAGATCACCGAGTTGCCGTTGCGCGTACGGATGCGCTCCAGCATGTTGTGCAGGTACGGGTTGTCCAGCGGCCGCGCCATCACCGCCATGGGTTGCACGCGCAGAGCGATGGCGATGGCACCCATCTCCCAGTAGCCGAAGTGGCCAGTGAAGAGCAACACGCCGCGACCCTTCGCGTGCGCCTGCCGTATCCGCTCCTCACCGTCCGACTCGATCCGCGCCCGCAATTCGTCATCGCCGAGTGTGCCCAGCTTGATCAGCTCGAGCAACACGCTGCCGAAGTGACGGAACACACGGCGAATGGTCGCACGCCGTTCGGCGGGCGGCTTGGATGGCAGCGCGCGCGCGATGTTCTGCAGCGCGATTCGTCGATGAAAGCCGTCGAGCGCGTAGACCAGGAGACCAAGCATCGCACCGAGACGGCGAACGGCCGGCATCGGCAGCAGACTGACGAACGCTTTCAGCCCGTACACGATCGCCGCCTCGATCCGGTACCGCAAGCTCCGGCTGAAGCCGGACACTACAGGCGTTGCCGCAGCCACGATTCGAATTCAGCAGCAGGTTCGATCGACACCTCGATCGGAAGTATCGCCCACGGAAGGGACATGGCGGCGCGATGAGGGTAGAGGCGCACTCCGTCCTTGGCGGTGGTCACGATCGCGTCGACGCCGAGCGCACGTGCATTTCGTTCGATCTCGCGAACGTCAGCATCAGTAAACCAGTGGTGGTCGCCGAAAACGACTTCGCGACCAATTTCGTGCGTCCGCCGCAACGTCTCGAAGAAACGCTCCGGCCGTGCGATACCGGCC
>DASROF010000007.1:0-5857 GCA_035647075.1 Vicinamibacterales bacterium
TTCGACGAATGGCTGCGAGAGGTGATGCAGCGCGCACCTGCCGACCGCGCGCGCGGGCTCACCGAGTGGTCAACGGCACCCGCGGCGCGCAATGCTCACCCGCGCGAGGAACATCTCATTCCGTTGCTGGTCGCGACGGGAGCGGCGGGCGACGATCGCGCGTTGCTGGCCTTTAGCGGGACATTCGCGGGGACGAAGTTGTCGGCGTTCCACTTCGTCTCCGCGAGCTGATCGACATTGCTGCGGCTGCCCGGCCAGGGCCGAGATGCCGCGAGTCTATTGTTGTTCGGCGTTGCTGCCGCCGAAGCTGGATCCGGCGCCCAGGCGCTGGCCGGTGCTGGCCAGCGTCACGGTGCGGGCGTTCCCGTGCGGCTGACCGCTCTTCGCCTGAAATCCTTCAACGATGACAAGGTCGCCGATCTTCATCGACGTCCGCTTCCAACCGCTGCGCTGGATGACCGCAGGCGCGCCCATCTCCATCGCCCAGTTCGTCACCTTGCCGGTCTTCTCTTCCCTGACGTCGATGTAGAAGTACACGTGCGGATTCGTCCATTCGACCTTCGTGACGGCACCCGTCAGCTTGATCGGCTTGTTGCTGTCGTACTCCGCGGCAAACGAATGGTGCGCGCGCACCGGAGCAGCCATGCCAGCCACGAGGATCATTCCGGCGCAGAGCGTTCGAATCGTCATCAGAAGCTCACCGTCACATTGAAGCGCGCGAGTCGCGGTTGCGTGATTGACAGCGGTGTCAGCCATGTCGCGCCGTTGTCCGTATATTGGTACGTTTCATCGTAGGTCAACACGGCATTGTCGTTCGTCAGATTGTACAGATCGACGCCGACGTCGTAACGCGTCCGGCCGAATCGCAGGATCTTCGCAAAACGCATGTCCAGCTGCGTGCGCCGTTCAATCGGATACAGCATTGACGGCGTCAACAGATTGATTGTGGTATTGCCGTTGGCGGTGCCGCCTGCCGGCAGCCGCCCGAGCAACTGATCGCGCACGACGGTGTTCGGGATCCGGTAGTTGGCGTCGAGCGTGGCGCCGTTGCTCGCCACTTCACCGGCAGTCGTACGACTTGACCGCAGAATGAGGCTGGTCAGCACCTCCACCTTCGGCACTCGATACGTCGCCAGGGCGCGAACGCTCGATAACCACGGCTCGGTGACATCGCACGCATCCGCGCGGTTGGCCCCCTGCAACTGCGGGCGCGCCCGCCACAGCTCACAGAATTTCCGCACACCGCGGCCGGTGCTGCCGCCGCCCTGAACCGTCAACCCATTGGCCAGTCGTGCCGTTGCCTGATAGTCGAATCCGTGCCAGTACGCGGTCCGCGCCGGCGCGATGTCTTCTTCCTTCGTCATCAGCGTCTGCGATCCGCGTGCGTTGGCCTCGCTGGTGATGGCCACATATGACGCCTCCGTCCCGACATCCCCAGGCAGATTGGGATTGCTCGGGATTGGAACGGTGTAGGTCTGGTAATCGGCCGCACCAACCAGCGTGTTCACATTGACGAAGAAGTTGCCCCACCAGCGGCGGTTGTAGCCGACATCGACGGACACTCGCGGTAACACTTCGTGCTGCACCGAGACGCCGAACTGCCAGTTATATGGCCGCACCCCCCAGCCGTGCGTAATGTTCTGATCGATCTGCACCAGCGACGTATCGAGGTTGCCGAAATTGCGATTCGCACCTGTCGGAGCGGCGCAGGTATCAACCGAGCCCGTTGTCGTCGGACTCTGCGCCGCCACATTCAGCAGATCGCAGTCAACCACGAAGTCCTTGTCGTTGTCGGTCCAGTTGCGGCTGGCGTTCGTGACGAGCTTCAGTGCCGGATTGTTGGCCGAGTAGATGCCGTCGGTTGTTGCGGCCGCCAGATAGCGTCCGAAGTTCGCCTTGAGCGCCGTCCTGCCGGTTCCGAACACGTCATAGGCGAGCCCGAGTCGTGCGTTGAGGTCGTTATAACCGGTGATGCTGTCGGTCGTGTCGAACCGGATCGGTTGAGGATTGAAGCGCGACGTCTGTTCCGACCCCTGCTTGTCCCCCGGCGCCCACGCCGTCACGTGGTCGTAGCGCAGCGCGCCCTGCAGGCTCAGTCGGCCCATCGTCCATTGATCCTGCACGTAGATCGCATTCATCTCCGTCCGGTCGCTGAAGTCGAAACCCGGCGTCAGAAAATACGACACGGATGTGGGGTTGGGAACGACCTCGCCCGCCGCATTGCGGCTGCTGTTGAACGTGTAGCGCAGCTGCGGCTCGTTGACGAGCGTGCGCCGGTCATACATGAAATAGGCGCCCTGATAGCCCACCTTGACGCTGTGCGCGCCCGTCACGTAGGCCATCGACGCACGCCAGTTCCACGGGATGTTGTTGTACTTGCCCATGGTGAACGGCGCGCGATAGGCGTAGTTGGCGCGTCCATAGATCGAGGACGATTCAGTGACGCCAATGAGATTCATCGTCGCGTCATCAGGGACCTGGCCGTTACCGACGATGCCATACGAGAAGCGAGAGATGGCGCTGTCGATCAGCAGCTTGTTCGACAGCGTTGCTGTATAGGTCGCCTGCATCAGACTCGACGGATCATCGCTGTAGAAAGCAGCCCCCTCGCCCGACTGCGTGGCGCTTCCCATCCCTATCCAGCTGTCGGTACGCTTGCGGCAGGCGTTACCGCCCACGGTGAGCGACGAGCCGAAGCAGCGGTCCTGCCACTGATACGAGAGCGAAAAGCGGTTCTTCGGAGTGACCTGTGCCGTGATCCGGGTGGATAAGTCCAACTTCACGTCGATGCGGCGGACTTCAACGTTCGGGTTGGCGAGATAGATCCACTGTGCGGCATCACCCGCATACTGGTTGGGACGCGCCCCTTCCACGACTTGCGAGTTGCCGTAGCTCCTGGCATTGGCAAACAACCAGATGCGGTCCCGCGTGATCGGACCGCCGCCGCTGCCGCTGCCGTCCCAGTTGCCGCGGATCGCTGCAGGCTCGGTGATATTGACCTTGCGCAGCGCGTCGTCGATGTTATTCGACTGAAAGCGCGAGCTCGTGCCGCTGTAGAACGCCGTGCCAGCAAATGTGTTCCCGCCCGATTTCGGAACGAGATTCGCCAATGGTCCGCCCGTCTCCGATTCGCCCAGGCCCCCCGACACGAGCACCTGTATCTCGTCGGCATTGTTTACGTCGTAGCCGAACTGCGCCACGCTGTTGCCCGAGAACGAACCCGCGACCGGCACACCGTTGACCATCATCCGCCCTTCGGTGCTATTGCCGCCGTGGGCAGTGAACAGCGCCATGCTCGGTGAATAGTCGTTGCCGTTCACGCCGGGAGCCACGTTCAACCCTGGCACCGCGTACAGCACTGCACCGTAGCTGCGCGTAATCGGCAGTGAGCTGAGCGTCTCGGCATTGACGACCACCTCGCGGCGCGTCGTCTGTGTATCGACCAGCGGGGACTCGCCGCTGACGGTAATGGTTTCCGCGACAGCGCCAACGCGAAGTTCGACTGAGACCGGCACCACACCTGAACCGGACACGTTCAGCGCCTCACGGCGAAGCGTCGTGAAGCCGGACAACGTAAAGGTCACCGCGTACGTGCCTGGAGGTAGTTCTGTAATGCGGTACTGTCCGCTGCCGTCGGTCACCGCTGTGCGGATCTTGCCGATCAGCACCGGGCTCGCGGCTTCGACCGTAACCCCGGGCAGTATCGCCCCGGTGGTGTCGCGCACGGTGCCGGAAAGTGTCGCCTGCGCATGAGCCAGCGCAGGAAGCAGAAGAATCAGGGCCAGAAGAGCAAAGCTGCGGACGATGACGCGCATGAGACTCTCCCTCTGCGAAGCGGACAGAGCGAACGCGCTCGCGGCCGGTGAGCCTAGAACCTTACTTCGCGGTTGTCAAGGCGCAGGCGTTCCCGACCTATTTGCCCGCGAACTCGACGGCGTCTCGCTCGTTATCGATGCAGAAGTATTCGTGGATTTCGCCGCCGGGCGAGCCGTCGTAGTTGGTGTATTGCCACGAAATGTCCCAGCCGCCGCTCCATGGCCGCGTATATGCCCCTTTGTCGTCGATCGTCACCTGGTAGCGAAGCGTGTCGAAGTTGATGCGAGTAAATCGCTCGGTCAGGTGCATGAAGCGCGTATGCGGCAGCCCTCCGCGGATGAACCAGAACTTCTCGTTGTAGCCCACCGTGTCGACAACCAGCGTGTCGCCTTCCCACCGGCCAATCGAGTCGCCGAAGTAGCTGGGAACGAGTTCGTCCTCGGGCGGGTGCTTGCGTCCGGGTTCCATCGCAATCCGCCGCCAGTCGCGGTTTTCGCCGCCGATGATGAAGATGCGGTTGAGTTCCGGTTGATCGATGAACTCCATCCCATTCGGGACGGTGAAGAATCGCATTCCACCTGCCGGCTGACATCTCGCATGCGGATCGTCGAGCCCGCCACGGCGTTGCCGGTATTCGTACAGCGCACGGGACCAATCCTGAAACGGCACCTGGTCGAGCGTGAGATTGTCCGGCAGGCCGCCTGGTGCAATCAGGCTTCCGGTCATCACGTTCCAGAAGCCCTTTACTCCTGGAGCCTGGCTGAGATTCACGCGGCCGTCGGGCCAGCGCGGTGTCGGCTTCGAGGGTCCAGCGGGGGCAGCGCCGCGGCCACGCCTGCCACCGCCTCCTCTCGCCCCACCCTGCGTTCCGGCGCCGTCGCCCCGAGTGCCCTGGCCGCGCGCTGCCGGCGCCGCACCGGTTGCCGGTGTCTGTGCGTCAAAGTCCTGCATCCACATCGCGGTGACGAGAACGCCCGCCGCGATGCCACCGGCGAACCGTGCGTTGCGCATGCGAACTCCCCTAGCGCGAGTAGTAGTCCCGGTCCCGAGTGAGCGTGAAATCCTGCTTCGCACCGGAACACACCCACGTCCCAGCGAGCGTCCGCCGATCCGAACCAAGGCGATCGATTTTGCCGTCGACCGAACAACGGACAACTTTGCCGGCACGGTCCTTCGACTCGATTTCAAAATGCAGCGACCAGTCCTTCGGAACGAGTTTCGCGTTCTGCAACGGCATCCCTTCGAAACCCGGGTTGACGACGCCGGTTATCTGCGTTCCGTCCCAGTCCACCACGAGTGTGACGTCTGTGCGATTTTTCGGGCCCGTGCCACGGTCGCCGTGCCAGGAGCCCACGAGCGGGTGGCCCTCCTGCGCCGCGAGCGAGGGTGCCAGCAGAAAGACAGCATTCAAAATGCAGAACGCAACAATCTTCATTTCTGCGTTCCGAACAGCGGCCGGTAGTCCCGGTTGTTCTCGCAGATGAACTCCATGATCCGCTTCATCGGCGGCACGTTGAACCGGAACGTGCGCGTCTGCGTGAACGGCGCGACGAAGACGTTCGGATCGTCGATCGTGATCTCGTAGTCAATCCCGTCATCGTTCCGCTTCAAACGCTCAACCGTGTGCAGCGCGTCGGAATGCCGATAGCCTGCAATCTCGGTCTTCTCGTTGTAGCCGATGGTGTCGATTACCAGCGTGTCGCCTTCCCACTTGCCGACCGAATCACCGAGCCAGGCTGGATCCGGATCGACCTGGTGCGGCTCGCCATCGAGCGGAACAATCCTGAACGTTCCCGGATACTCGTGGAAGATGACCAGGTAGTCCTTGTTCTGAATGATCTGGAACTGATACGGGACGCCGAAGGCATCCGGCGGAGGGAGCGGCATGCAGTCCGACGTCCGCCCCGTGTCCTGCGGGCCGCGCGTGACGCGATACTTCTCCGCGCCGGGTTTCAGCTGCGGACCTGCCGGAGCGGCGGCGCCGCCACCACGTCCGCCTCCTGCGCCGCGCCCACCCCCACCGCCGCCGCCAAACGCAAAC
>DASROF010000008.1:0-18621 GCA_035647075.1 Vicinamibacterales bacterium
ATCGTACCCGATGAGCTCGACAGCCGATGCATGACGCGCTCGGTCTTCGCGCGGACGGCGCCGAACCTAACGTCCTTTCCCATACCCGTCACCGCGCCAATCGTGCCCTCCACCGAGTGAAGCTGGGCCGCCAAGAGCTTGACGTTGGCCATGATCGCGGGGACCTCACGCGCCGCGATGGCGGCGTTGGACATCGTCGACTGGAGGTCGCCTTGTACGCCGGCGCGAAGGGTGTCGCCGGCGGCAATGACCGCGGTCTTCGCGGTGCCGCTGCTGATGTAGACCACTTGGTCGCCGATCAACTTCGCACCGGCGCGAATCTGCACTCTGGAATCAGACCGCACGTGCGAGCGCGCGACGTCCAGCATCTCGAGTGCGAGGACCAGTCGCTCCTTGGCGCTCGCCGAGGCGGGGCGAAAATCGACGTTCTTGACGAGACCCACCTTCTGTCCGTCGAGCCAGACCTCGGTCCCACGAATGACGCCTCGCGCGGCGTCGGTGGTGACATAGATATTGAACGTCCGGCCGCGCAGGCTACCGACGCGGCCGTAAATCAGGATCAGCACCGCGACGGTAATAACCAGCGCGGCGGCGGTGACACCGAAAACGAGGTCGCGCCAGCGGAGGAGACGGGGCATTGCTCAGGTTGATGGAGCAAGGCAGAGGCCATGGGCAGTTGAAGACGGACGCGTAATCACGGAACGGCTCCAAGGCTTCGCCCAGAGCGGCCATTCTCAGCGGAAGCGGCAGTAAGTCTGCTTAAATCCTTGAGTTGGAGGGTCGCGTCACACTAGCTTTCCGACTCGAGATCGAGCGATTGCGCGCGTAGCTCAGCTGGATAGAGCGTCGGCCTCCGGAGCCGAAGGTCACAGGTTCGAATCCTGTCGCGCGCGTGACGGCCAACGTTCAAGCGGGGCTGACCAGAGTCTGGTCAGCCCCGCTGTTGCTTTCTGGACTCCACACGGTCGCGCTACCGCCGGTGTGTCGCCGTTTCCTGATTCCGCGCCGTTTCGTCAGTTCCGCTCTTTACCGTCCCGGGGTCCGTCCAGAACCCCGGAGTACCCTTCACCTGGTCCGATACCTCTCGCGCGAAAAACGCGGCGTTGAACACGGTGCGGAACGTCCCGATCGGCTGCCCTCTCCACTGCGGTTGGAACCCGAACAGAATGAGATGCCCCTTGTCCCGCTTCACATCCACCGCCGCGGCGTAGCCTTTCATGTACTGAGCCCCGCTCAGAAATCCTGACCGAAGCGGCGTCGTGTCGCTCGGGAACTTGGCGATCACCGCGCCCTCGAATCCTTCCGTGGTCGAGAACACCGGGCTGTTGAACACGACGACATCCGCCTTCTGCGGCATTCCCGCCATCACCGGGTGCGCGGGGTCGGTGATCACCTGCATGATCGAACCGCCGGTGAAGAAATCGCGGCGATTCACGCCGCCGACAACGTTTCGAACCGGTAGACGCAGCGAGTTGACGAGCGACGTCGCGCCCTGATTCCACGCGACCACCGTTCCACCGCCGCGCACGAATTCATCAATCGCGCGAATCTCTTCCTGTGCCGCGCTGTCGGCCGCCGCGCCTCCGCGGCCCCCACGTCCTCCGCCCGCTCCGGCACCGCCGCCCCGGCCACCTCGTCCGCCACCGCCGCCGATTCCCTGTGACGCCGTAACGATCACGTCGTACTTCGCGCCGAGGTTGCCGGCGCGAATGTCGGTGGGTGTGATGAGGGTGTACTTCGCGCCGAAGGTATCGAACAGCCACTCCGTCCATCCCTCGTCCATCACGCCGGGCGACGACTTGAACACGGCGATGCGGGTCGGCGCCGAAACCGTCGTGCCGCCGCTCGTCCGCTCGCCGCGCACCGACAACTCCGCCGCCCACGCGTCGGCCCTCGCCGCGTCGAGACCGGTGACGACGTATCGAACGCCTTTCCCGTTCGCTGACGGGGCGACGCGCAATGTCGCGCCCGCGGCGAGCGCGCGGTTGATCAAACGGAAGGTGTTGTTCTGCGCCGGATCGAGGACGAGGTCGGGTCCTGAGCCGGTGATTCCGCCGGCCGGTGCGACGATTCCGGCGGCGGCGGCACTCGTGGTGAAGGGCTCGTCCGGATTCGTGCGCCAGTCGACCGCCTTCCCCTGCACGGCTTTCATGGCGGATTTGAATTCGTCGGTGAGCGGCGTGCGTGCCTCGACCACGGCGACATTCATCTGATATGGGAGCGTCCACCCCGCGGCGTCGTACGGCGTGTCGTCGCCCATGTCGGGATATCGCTGCGGCTCGAACAGCTCGCGCACGAGCTGCGCGAATTCCTGATCCATCGGAATGACCCAGGTGCCTTTGGCGTAGGTCGTGCCGCCGTAGGCCGCGTTGCGGTCGAGTTGTTTGACGCGCACGCCCATGAACGCCATGCGGCGCAGCAGCTCGACCGGTGCCGTCGCATCGTGCTGGTCCTGCGCGATGATGTACGCGTACGGCGGGCTCTTTTGAAATTGCTGAATCGTATTGCGCGCCGACTTGTATCGGTTGAAGAGCATCTCCGTCTTGAACTTCGCCGCGTAGTTCAGCGTGGCGAGATCCGCCGTGACCATGTAGTCGACGGCGTCGCGCAGACGCCACGTACCTTCGAGCCAGGGGCTCGAGTAGAGCGACGTCGGGCGTTGGTCGCGATATCCCTGCGGCAGACTGTCGACCGTCGTCGTGCGCGGCGTCGCGCAGTTGCCGCCCTGCGTCTCCGTCCACCACGACGCGATGTTCTGGTACATCGGCATGTAGTCGATGTACCCGGGATACCAGGCGTCGTACGTCTCGAGCTGCGAGACGGCGCCCGGCTTGCCCTGCGCGTCGAGCTCCTCGGCGATACGCGTCCCGATCGCGTTGACCTCGCGCGCCATGATCGGCGGCACGCGGAAGCCGACGGGGTCGGCGAACGGCGGGAGCCAGATGCGTGTGGGGAAGGGCGACGACTGGTGCTGGACGTAGATGATCGTCGGCTCCCACTCGCGCCACGTCCGCTGGATCACGCGCGACTCGATCACGTTGAGCATGTACGAATCGCGATTGTTGTCGTGCCCGACGTATTTCTGGTAGAGCTCCATCGGCGCCACCGACGTGCCCTGCGGAGCCGCGTCGCGCGCGCGGCACCAGTTCACGACGATGTCCTGTCCGTCCGGATTGATCGACGGCCAGAGAAAGAAGACGACGCTGTCGAGGATCGCCTTCATGTCGGGCTCGTTCGCGCGCGACAGCAGCTCGTACGCGGCCTGCGGCGTGTGCTGCGATCCGGCGATCTCCGAGGCGTGCAGTCCGCCGCTGATGTCGACGATCGCCCGTCCTTGCGACGCGAGCCGTCTCGCTTCGCCCTCGCTCAGCCCTTCGGGATGGGCCAATCGCATGTTCGCCGCCCGAATGCGATCGAGATTCGCGAGGTTGGCCGGGGAGGAGATGATCGCGGCCGTCCACGTTTTCCCGAACGATGTTTTCCCTACGGTGATCAGCTTGACCCGATTGCTGGCTGCGGCGAGCCGCTTGAAATAGTCGATTGACTGGTCGTAGGTGAAAAGCTTGTAATCGGCGCCGACGGGAAAGCCGATGACTGACTCGGGCGTCGGAAGTTGCGCGGGGCGTTGGGCGAACGCGGGAAGGGTCGCACATGAAACGGCGGCGGCGAGCGCCGTGACGCGCAAATGAGTCCTCCAGACCATCGAGATCTCCTTGGACGAACTGGTCATGATGAGTCGGCCACGCTTCTTGACGCTGCTGTTACCCGAAGATAAGGTCTGCCCCGCGCTCCCGCTTTCACGCCCTCAGGAGGCCCGTGAGTCGAACTCGTTGGACGCTGGCAATCTTTGCGGCTGCCCTTCCGCGACTCGCGCTTGCGCAGGGAACCATCTCTGGGCGTGTCACCACCGAGGGGAACGTGCCCCTCGGTGACGCACGTGTCATCGTCGTGAGCACCGGAGCGTCCGAGATCACGGGTGAAGACGGCCGGTACACGCTCAAAAACGTCCCCTCGGGCACCGTCGACATTCAGGCGCTCCGCGTCGGGTTTCAATCGCAAAAGCGAGCGATCACCGTCACGGCGGCTGCGACCACGACGGCCGATATCGTCATGAAGCAGGCGGTCGTTCAGTTGCAGGAAGTCGTAGCAACGGCAACCGGACAACAGCGCCGGATCGAGTTGGGCAACGCGATCGGCACATTCGGTGATGTCGGCAAACACGTCGAGGAGCAGCCGATCATGGCGATGCAGGATCTGCTCGTCGCCAAAGCGCCGGGTGTCAACGTCCTCCCCGGATCTGTGGTCGGGGGAGCGCCGACCATTCGCGTACGCGGGGTATCGTCGCTCACGCTGAGCAACGCGCCCATCTGGGTGGTGGACGGCGTTCGCTATCTGGTGGACCAGTCCGACGCTTCCGCTGGCCTGACCCAGATCAGCTTGCTCAACAACCTGAGTCCCGAGGAAATCGAGGACATCGAGATCGTTCGCGGGCCGTCGGCGGCGACGCTCTATGGTACGAACGCGGCGAATGGCGTCATTCTCATCACCACGAAAAAGGGCCGCGCCGGCAGCACACGTTGGAACTTCACAGGCGAGACGCGCACGATCGACGATCGCAATCCATACCAGACGCAGTACGCGAACTGGGGACACACGCCGGCTGCGCCGACCAAGAGCATTCGCTGCCAACTCTATGTGATGCAGACTTCGGCTTTCAAGATCTCCGACGGCGCGACGTGCATCTCCGACAGCGTCACCAGCTACAACTATCTCACCGACCCCGAGCAAACGTTCATCAAGTTGGGGCGCGGCAGCCTGTTCACGGGCCAGGTGAGTGGTGGCAACGGCGCCGTTCGCTTTTTCTCGAGTGGCGTGCTCGATAACGAGTTCGGGCCAATTCAGATGCCCGCCGCGGACATTCGGTGGTACGACGACACGCTGCACGTGCCGGTGACCGACCAGATGCTACATCCGCGTCAGCAGCAGAAGCTGAACTTCCGCACCAACGTCTCGGCGGAGCTCTCGTCCAAGATCGATCTCACGGCGAACGCGGGTTTCGGCAAGTCGAGCAACATCATCGAGCCGGACAACGCGTTGATCATTGGCCTGCTCTACGTCGGTCAAGCGAGCTACGGCTGGAAGGGTTGTCCAAAGGGCACCGAGCTGACCGGTTGCGGCATGACCGGATCGGACTCGAAGCAGTACTACGACGCCACGGGCTTTCCGCTGCATGACAGCAACGGTTTCGCGCCCGGCTCGATCATGCAGTACGTGTGGACCGACGATGTGCAGCGCTTCACCGGCAGCACGTCACTCAATTGGCGTCCGATGACGTGGCTACAGAATGAAGGCACCGTCGGCGTCGATTGGGCGAATCAGAATCAGTTCCATCTCTGCCGACTCAACGAATGTCCGAACCAAGGTGCCACGTCGCGCGTCGGCAACGTTTACACGCAAAGCGACGGCCGCCGGAATTTCTCGGCGAAGTTGGCCAGTACCGCGGCGTGGCAATACCGCCCGTCGGTCAACTTCAAGACGTCGGCGGGCGCGGAGTACACCAACACCGAGCACGATCAGACTTGGGCCCAAGGACGCAATCTGGCGCCCGGTGCATCCTCGCTGTCCGCCACGACCTTCGTCGGGTTCAGCCACACCGAGCCCACCGCGGTCAAGACGCTCGGGTATTACCTGCAGGGGCAAATCGGGCTGCGTGACCGCGTGTTTCTTACCGTCGCCGGACGACAGGACCAGAACAGCGCGTTCGGCGCCAAGTCGCAACACATCACCTATCCAAAGGCCAGCCTCTCCTGGCTGCTTTCGGACGAACCGTTCTTCCCGCGCTACAACTGGGTGAGCTCCTTGCGGCTGCGTACGGCTTTCGGCGCGAACGGTGTGCAGCCGCAAGCGACCGCCGCGCTGCAGACATTCCGAGCATCGACGCAGACCATTACCAAGATTGACGCGCAAACCGGCGTGGACCTTCCGGGCTTGGTCGCGAGTCAGCCGGGCAACGCGAATCTGCGTCCGGAGAAGTCCGCCGAGTTCGAGACGGGCCTCGAAGCCGATCTCTTCAATCGCCGGCTGCACCTCGACTACACGTGGTACCAGAAGAACACGAGCGACGCGCTCATCTCACTGCCGATAGCGGCGTCAGTCGCCGCGCCGGTGACGAGTCTGTTGCAGAACGTCGGGAAGACGCGCAACTGGGGCAACGAAGTGCAGCTCACCGCGCAGCTTCTCGAAAGCCGGCTCGTGAGCTGGGACGCGATCCTCAGCGCGTCACACAACGCGAACGCGTGGGTCGACCTCGGCAAAGATCCCTCGACGTGTACGACCGACGCGACTGGTCGCCGCGTCTGTCAGAATCTCGTGATCGGCCTCGGGACGACGACGCAACAGCGCAAGGGTGATCCGCTCTTCATGCAGTGGTATAGAGGCTACACATTCGCCGACAAGAACGGCGACGGCATCATTCAGCGAGAGGAAGTTCAGGTCTCGAGCCAACTGAGCAAGATCGGCGTCGGATTCGCGAAGGACCTGGCGTCCCTACAGACGGGAGTCGACCTGTTTCAGCGGCGACTGCGTGTCTCGGCGTTGTTCGACTACCGGGCCGGCGGCAACACGCTCGAAGGGAACTATTTCCAGTGTTCGTCGGCGCCGAAGGCGTGCCGCGACAGCCAGGACCCGACGGCGCCGCTGTGGATGCAGGCGCGCGCCGTCGCGGTCACGTATGGAACGGACGTCAACGGAACCATCTTCACCACGCCGCTCGGCTATTTCGTACCCGCGCAGTTCTGGAAATGGCGTGAACTGTCCGCGTCGTTCGTCCTGCCCGGGCGCATCACCCGGCTGTTCGCCGCGGAAAACGGGTCGACGCTCGCTTTTGGTCTGCGAAACATTCACACGTGGACCAGCTTCACGGGCGTGGATCCCGAACAGAACTTCGGCGTCAACGGCAACGAGGTGACCAACGACTTCAACACGAGTCCACCGCCGACGTACATCACGTTTCGGCTCAACCTCAGGTACTAACCGCGCCGAGTCGACACTCGTGAACCGTCATCTGAATCGCGCTCGGTGGGTTGCCGTCCTCGGTGTCGGGGCGGTGATTGCGGTCGCCGGGTGTGACCGCGTGAAAGCCGAGCTGCTCGCGCCGCAGAATCCAGGGCTGGTCGATCCCACCGCGATCAACTCGCCAACCGCCGCGCTTGCGTTGCGCGTCGGTGCTCTGGGCAGATACAAGCAGCTCACCAACGGCAACGGGAACGAATCGATCTGGCAATACGCCGGCACCCTCGCCGACGAATTCAAGAACGCTGATTTCGCGAATTATCGAATTGGCGCTGACCAGCGCCTGACCGATGCCAGTGTCTCGTGGAACTACGCGGCCACGACGCAGTCTCGCGGCTTCGTGCGCGATGCGATCGACGCCATGAAGTCGTACAACCCGGACAGCGCCGCGATGATTGGAGAGTTGTACGCCGAGCTCGCGTTTTTCGAGATGACCATGGCGGACAACTATTGCAACGGAATTCCGCTCGGCCACACCGAGGCCGGCGTGCGGATCAACGGCGAGCCGCTGACGATCATGCAGGTCTACGATAGCGCGGCGAACCATTTGGACAGCGCAATGGCGTTGACCGCCAAAGCCGCTGATTCGAACAGCGTCTACATCAATCGGCTTTCACGCGTGCTGAAGGCCAGAGTGCTGATCGACAAGGACAAGGCCAACGCCGGCGCCGCCGCGGGGCTGGTCGCGCCCGTGCCCACGGGCTACGTCTACGACATGACCTTCTCGAGCGCGAGCGGCGCGAACGGGATGTGGAGCCTGAACAACTCGACCGCTCGCATCAGCGTCGCGGACAGCTTCGACATCGTGGGTGGCGCGACGAATGTCATCAAGAACGCGTTACCCTTCGCGTCGGCGAATGACCCGCGTGTCCCCGTATGCAACGGCGACGTTTGCAGCCCAAAGGTCGTGGCCGAAGATCAGGTCACCCGGCCGTTCTACGTCGGGCTTCTCTACAAGGGTCAGTTCGATCCGCTCGTCCTCGCGTCAGGGATCGACGCCCGGTTGTACGAGGCCGAAGCGAAGCTGCAGGCGGGCGATGTCCCTGGCATGCTGACCATTCTCAACTCCCTCCGGCAGGCGTCCCCCCGGCCGACGATCGGCGTTACGACGGTCCCGGCGATGTCGGCGCTCGCCGCACCGGCCAACACCGCGGATGCCACGACGCTGCTCTTCCGTGAAAAAGCCTTCTGGACATTCGGACGCGGACAGCGGCTCCCGGATCTGCGACGCTTGATCCGGCAGTACGACCGAACGCAGGACGCGGTATTTCCGACTGGCCCGTATTTCAAAGGCGGTTCGTATGGGGCCGATGTGAATTTTCCAGTGCCGAGCAGCGAAGCGGTCAACCCGCTCTTTCACGGGTGCCTCGACCGCAAGGCGTAGCGACAGCTCGCAGGGAAAATCGAGATCGCGCTGCATCCTGCGACGTGAATCGGCCGGCGCGTGATGTGACCCGGGCGATTCTTGACGCTGTTGTAATACCAGGGTACTGTCTGCCCCTGCGTTGCAGTCGTTTCTGCCGTCCCCCCCCCCGCCCCACGAGTACGCGCACGATCCGGTCGGCCTACGGCCGCCCCTCCGATGCGGTGCGCGCTCCCTTAGGAGGACTGGTCATGAGTCGAACTCGCTGGACGCTGTTATCGCTTGCCGTTTTCGCGCTGGGCAGTACCAAAGTTGCGTCGGCGCAAGGAACCATCACGGGGCGGATCACCGCGGAGGGCAACCTGCCCCTGGCGGACGCCCGAGTGATCGTGGTCAGTACCACGGTCTCCGCTACGACGAACGAAGACGGCAGGTTCACCCTCAAGGGCGTTCCTTCCGGGACCTTCGACATCCAGGCCCTCCACGTCGGGTTTCAGTCGCAAAAGAAAACTGTGACGATGACAGCGGGTGCTGCGATCACGGCTGACTTCGTGATGAAGCAAGCGATCGTTCAGTTGGCGGAAATCGTGACTACGGCAACCGGCCAGCAGCGAAAGGTCGAGCTGGGCAACGCGATTCAAACGCTGGGCAACGTAAATAAGAAGGTCGAGGAGACGCCGATCACGTCGATGCAGGACCTCCTCGTTGCCAAAGCGCCTGGCGTCAACGTGCTCTCCGGTTCAGTGACCGGTGGTACGCCGACCATTCGCGTGCGCGGTGTGTCGTCGATCAACCTCAGCAACGCGCCCATCTGGGTCGTCGACGGCGTTCGCTACAACACGAACACCTTCGGCACGGCTGGGCAGACGAATATCTCGCTCCTCAACAATCTCAGCCCCGAAGAAATCGAGGACATCGAGATTGTGAAGGGTCCGTCGGCGGCAACGCTTTACGGAACCAACGCGGCGAACGGCGTCGTCGTTGTCACGACGAAGAAGGGTCGTGCCGGCACGACGCGATGGACGTTCACCGGCGAGACTCGCACGCTGGACGATCGCAATAACTACCAGCCGCAGTACGCGAACTTCGGGCACCGGAACGGATCGACCGCCAGCATTCGCTGTCAGCTCCCCGTGATGGTCACGTCCAAGTTCGGCTTCGCCGACGGCGCCACGTGCGCCTCGGATAGTGTAACGAGCTACAACTACCTCGAGGATCCCGACGTCACGTTCATCAAACTCGGACGTGGCAGTCTGTTCGGCACGCAGGTGTCCGGCGGCAACGACGCCGTGCGCTTCTTCGTGAACGGCAGCATGGACAACGAGTTCGGCGTCGTCCAGATGCCCGCCGGCGACATCCGCTACTACGATGAGGTGCTGCACGTTCCGGTAACGGACCAGATGTTCCACCCGCGCCAGCAACAGAAGTACAACCTCCGTTCCAACCTGTCGGCGCAGCTCAGCCCCAAGTTCGACATCAATGTGACTGGGGGCTTCGGCAAGTCCAGCAACACGATCGAGCCGGACAACTCGCTGATCATCGGGCTGCTGTACGTCGGCCAGGCAGGCTACGGCTGGAAGGGCTGTCCAAAGGGCACGGAGACAACCGGCTGCGGCATGACGGGCTCCGACGGCAAGGGTTACACCGACCCGGCCGGCTTCCCGCTCAACGAAGCGAACAGCTTCGCGCCGGGCTCCATCATGCAGTACGTCACCACGGACGACATCCTGCGCTTCATCGGTAGCACAACCTTGAACTACCGTCCCGTTTCGTGGTTGCAGAACGAGGGCACGATCGGCCTCGACTGGGCGACGGTGGATGTCTTTCACGTATGCCGCTTGAACGAGTGCCCGGCGTCTGGCGCCACGGCGCGCCTCGGCAACGTGAGCGATTTCAAGGCGAACAATCGCAACTTCTCGACGAAGGTGACCAGCACCGCATCGTGGCAAGCCACCGGCGCCGTAAACCTGAAGACGACCGTCGGCGGTGAATATGCCAACACCGAAGGCGACAGCCTCAGCGCGGCCGGCCGCGGCCTGCCGCCGGGTGCGTCGACCCTCGGCGCGACGTCGACTTTCGTGAGCTTCTCCGCCGCGCAGCAGAAGGCGGTCAAGACGCTCGGTTATTACGTGCAGGAGCAGGCATCCATTCGCGATCGGTTGTTCCTCACCGTCGCGGCGCGGCAAGACCAGAACAGCGCGTTCGGTACCAAGTTCCAGCACATCACGTATCCGAAGGTGAGCGTTTCGTGGCTCGCGTCGGATGAATCCTTCTTCCCACAATTCAGCTGGTTCAACTCGTTCCGGCTTCGCAGCGCCTACGGCGCGAACGGCGTGCAGCCTCGTCCCACGGACGCGTTCCAGACCTTCTCGCCGGGTTCGCAGAACGTGACGAAGGTGGACCAGCAAACCGGGACGGACGTCAGCAGCTTGCTCGCGAACAACCCGGGCAACCCGCTCTTGAAGCCGGAACGGTCCTCGGAGCTCGAGATGGGCTTCGAGGCGGATTTCTTCAATCGTCGTCTGCACATCGACTACACGCGGTACGACAAGCGCACGAGCGACGCATTGATCCAGCTCCCGATTCCATCGTCGGTCGGCGCGTCCGTTACGAGCCTTCTGCAGAACGTCGGAAAGACGAAGAACTGGGGCAACGAGGTCCAGGCCAGCATAGGACTAGTCGATCGGCGCAACTTTGGGTGGGATGTGACGATCAGCGCGTCGCACAACGACAACAAGTGGGTCGACCTCGGGCAGGACCCGTCGAAGTGCACGACGACGGACGGGGCGACAACCTGCGCGGATCTCGTCATTGGCTCCGGCACGACGACGCAGCAGCACAAGGGCGATCCGCTGTTCTCGCAGTGGTACCGCGGCTACACGTACGCCGACAAGAATGGTGATGGCATCATTCAGGTCAGCGAAGTGACCGTTGATACGGCGCTGAGCAAGATCGCCGTCGGTTTCGCCAAGGATCTCGTCTCGATTCAGAACGGCGTCGATTTCTTCCAACGCCGGGTACACCTTTCGGCGCTCGTCGATTATCGCGCCGGCGGAAACACGCTCGAGGGCAACTACTTCCAGTGCTCGGCGGCCCCGAAGGGCTGCCGCGACAACCAGGATCCAACCGCGCCGCTCTGGATGCAGGCCCGTGCGGTTGCCGTCAACAACGGCACGCGCGTGAACGGCACCACCTACACGACGCGCCTTGGCTACTTCGTCCCCGCCCAGTTCTGGAAGCTGCGCGAGTTGGCGGCATCGATGGTCCTGCCGCAGGTGGCCAATCGGTACCTGAAGTCGCAGACCGGTTCGACCCTCGTGTTCGGCGTTCGGAACGTTCACACCTGGTCGAGCTTCACGGGCGTGGATCCGGAGCAGAACTACGGCGTGAACGGCAATGAAGTCACGAACGATTTCAACACGTTCCCACCGCCGACGTACTTCACCCTGCGTCTCAACCTGAAGTACTAACCCCAGCCGAGGACGATACACATGAAGATCTTTGCGGATCGGGCTCGACTTGGGCTGACGGCGGTCGCGGTTTCCGTCTTCACAATCGCCGGGTGCAGCCACGTGAAAGACCAGCTGCTGCAGCCGCAGGTTCCCGGACTGGTCGACCCCACGGCGGTCGGCAACCCGACCGCCGCGCTCGCGCTGCGCAATGGCGCAATCGGACGCTACAAGCAGGTGCAATCCGGCGAGTCGATCTGGCAGTATGCCGGAACGCTCGCCGACGAATACAAGAACGCCGACTTCTCCGTCGATCGCATCAACGCGGACCAGCGCCTCACAGACGCCGCGGTCTCCTGGAACTACGGTCCGGTAACGCAGTCGCGCGGCTTCATTCGCGACGCGATCGGCGCGATGATCAAGTTCAATCCGGACAGCGCGGCGCTGATCGGCGAGTTGTACATGGAGTTGGCGTTCTTCGAAATGACCATGGCCGACAACTACTGCAATGGTATTCCGCTCGGACACATGGAAAACGGCGTGCAGGTGAACGGTGCGCCGATTACCGTCCTTCAGGTGTATGACAGCGCGGCGAATCATCTCGATACAGCGCTCGTCTACACCGCCAAGGCGATTGCCGCCGCAAAGACGACGGCCGATCAGGCGGGGGCGACCTTCATCGATCGGGCCGCGCGCGTGTGGAAGGCTCGTGTCCTGATCGACAAGGACAGATCGAACGCCGGTGCGGCTGCCGCGCTGGTCGCTACTGTCCCGACGACCTTCGCGTACGACATGACGTTCTCGGCGTCGGCGGGCTCGAATGGCATGTGGAGCCTGAACAACTCCACGGCGCGCATCGGCGTAGCCGATAGCTTCGACATCATCAACGGCCAGGTCACCACCATCAAGAACGCGTTGCCCTTCGTCTCGGCGAAGGACCCGCGCGTTCCGGTGATCAACGGTGATTCGGTTTCGCCGAAGGTTCCGCCTGAAGACGGCGTCACGCGACCGTTCTATCTTGGCGGCTTGTACAAGGGGCAGTTCGACCCCCTCGTGCTCGCTTCAGGTGTGGACGCGCGTTTGTATGAAGCCGAAGGCAAGCTGCAAGGCGGCGACATTCCGGGGATGATGACCATCTTGAACGCACTTCGCGCCGCGAGGCCGACGATCGGCGTCACAGCGATTCCGGCGCTGGCCGCACTTCCGACGCCGGCGTCGACCGACGCCGCCATCTCGCTGCTCTTCCGGGAGAAGGCTTTCTGGACGTTTGGCCGCGGTCAGCGCCTGCCCGATTTGCGGCGTCTCATCCGGCAGTATGGACGCACGCAGGACAACGTGTTCCCGACGGGCCTTTACTTCAAAGGCGGCAACTACGGCGTCGATGTGAACTTCCCGGTTCCGAGCCAGGAACAGGTGAACCCGCTGTTCAGCAGCTGCCTCGATCGCAAGGCATAAGGTTTGGGAGAGCCCTGGCAGGAATCGAGACGCCTATGACCAAACAGCCCGCGGCGATCGCCGCGGGCTGTTTGCTTTTGGTACGGGAGCGGGAAGGAAATCACGCTCCGAGCGCCGCGATGTGACGGAAAGTCTCCGCAGTGCGGTTCTTGACGTTGATTGCACGGTTCGATAGCCTCCCGCACCCACCCACATCCACCTGACTCCGCGAACCGCCGACCAACCGCGGTGGTTTGTCGTTCGAAATAACCGGCATGTGTGCTGGGTACGGCGCGGGCTTATCTCCGCGCCGCGCTTTGCGTTTCGTCTCCCCGCTGCTCCCTCGTTCGACCTCGTTGGAGGAAACGTTATGGATTTTGGACGGAAGTCCTTCGCGGCCCTGGCCGCCGCGACTGCCCTCTTGACTGGTGCCGCCAGGCTGTCGGCTCAAGGCGGGACCATCACCGGTCGCGTGATGTCGGCGGCAAATAACCAGCCCTTGGCCGAAGCGCGCGTGCTCGGTATTCAGACCACGCTCGCCGCAACCACAGGTGAAGACGGCAAATTCACCTTACGCAATGTTCCCGCGGGCACCGTCCAGCTTCAGGTGCTCCGCGTCGGCTACCAATCGGTGAAGCAGACGGTTACGGTGACCGCCGGCCAGACCGCAACGGCCGACTTCACCATGCAGATCGCCGTCGCGCAGCTCGAGGAGATCGTCACGACCGCCACTGGCCAGCAACGCAAGATCGAGCTGGGCAATGCCATCTCGACGCTCGGCGACGTTGGGAAGCGGGTCGAGACCGTTCCGACCCACAATCTGTCCGACCTCATGATCGGCAAGTCGCCGGGCGTCACGCTTTTGCCCGGTACCGAGCTCGGCGGCGCACCGACCGTCCGCATTCGCGGCGTGTCGTCGATCAGTTTGAGCAACGCTCCGATCTGGGTCGTGGACGGCGTTCGCTACTCGTCCGGCTCGCTCTCCTCGGGCACCGACGTGAACTTCTCCCTCCTCAACTCGCTCAACCCCGAGGAGATCGAAGACATCGAGATCGTGAAGGGCCCGTCGGCCGCGACGCTTTACGGCACCAACGCGGCGAACGGTGTAGTCGTCATCACGACCAAGAAGGGCCGTTCCGGCTCCACGCGTTGGAATTGGTCGGCCGAAGGTCGCACGGTCAGCGATCGTGTGGACTACCAGGACATGTACGCCAACTTCGGAAAGGACACGAAAACTGGCGTCGTGACGCGCTGTCAACTCGCCACGATGACGACCTCCGCCTTCGCCGGCGCGTGCAACTCGGACAGCGTCACGCACTACAACTACATGAAGGATCCGGATCGCACGTTCGTGCATCTCGGGCACGGCAACTTGTTCGGCGGTAACGTGAGCGGCGGCAACGACGCGGTTCGTTTCTTCGCCAGCGGCGACCTCGACAACGAGACGGGCCCGCTTCAGATGCAGGGCTTCGAGCTTGCGCGCTTCGACTCGGCGCACGTTCCGGTTCGCGACGAGTGGTACCACCCGGAAGCACAGCAGCGCGCGTCGTTCCGCGGCAATCTGTCGGCGACGCTCAGTCCGAAGTTCGATCTCAACATCTCGACCGGCTTCTCGAAGCTGAACAACCGCATTCCGCCGGAGAGCGATCTGATCATCTCGCTCTACTACGTCGGCATGCAGAACTACGGCTACAAAGGCTGCCCGACCGGCAAGTTTCCCTGCGGACTGGACAAGGATCCATTCCAGGCCGACGGTGTGCCGCTCAACGACGCCTTGCAGTGGTCGCCGGGCGACATCATGCAGGTGACGCAGAACTCCGACGTGCAACGCTTTACCGGCAGCGCGACCGGCTCGTGGCGTCCGATTCACTGGATGCAGAACGAGGCCACCGTCGGTGTCGATCTCGCGGCCATCGATTTCTTCCAGCTTTGCCGCCTCACGGAGTGTCCGCCGCAGAGCGCGACGGCGAAACAGGGCCGGGTCACGGATAACCAGAGCAAAAGCCGCAATTTCTCTGCGAAGCTTGCCAGCACGTCGACGTGGAATCCCCTCCAATGGATGAACCTGAAGACGAGCCTCGGCGCGGACTACACGAACCTCGAGGATGACTTCGCGCGAACGAACGGCACGACGCTTCCGCCGGGTGCCTCGACGGTTGCCTCCGCTACCACCCGTAACGGCTCACAACAGCAGCCGACCGCGGTGAAGACGCTCGGCCTCTATGTGCAGGAGCAGGCCGGCATTCGCGATCGTCTTTTCCTGACGGCTGCGATTCGTACCGACCAGAACAGCGCCTTCGGCTCGAACTTCCAGAAGGTCTACTATCCGAAGGTCAGCACGTCGTGGTTGATGTCCGACGAGTCGTTCTTCCCGCAATACAGCTGGCTCCAGAGTTTCCGCCTCCGCGCCGCGTATGGCGCGTCGGGCGTGCAGCCCGGCGCCACGCAGGGCCTGATTACCTTCACGCCGGCCAACGTGGCGCTCACCGGCCGCAACTCGACGGCGGAGGTCGGCGCGTCGGGTCTGACCGCTAGTCAACCGGGCAACGCCAACCTCAAGCCGGAACGTTCGGCGGAGTTCGAAGGCGGCTTCGATTCGCAGCTACTCAACAAGGTGCACCTCGAGTACACCTTCTGGAACAAGAAGACGACCGACGCGCTCGTGAACATCACGCTGGCGCCGTCGTCCGCGGCCTCGCAGCTCTCGCCGCTGCTCAACGTCGGGTCGACGCAGGGTTGGGGGCATGAGCTCCAGACCAACATCCAGCTGCTCGACCGTCGCAACCTCGGTTGGGACATGACGGTCAGCGCGTCGCACTTCAGCAACAAGGTCGTCAGCCTGGGCAGTGTGTCGGGTCTCTGCCAGACCTCGCCGAACGATCCATCTATTACGCCGGTGATCGTCGCTTGCCTGCGCAGCGGCAGCGGCAGCACGAGCGGTGAGGCCCGCCAGATTCCCGGCCATCCGATCAACGAACAGTGGTACCGCGGTTACACGTACGGCGACGCCAATGGTGACGGCGTGCTGCAGATCTCCGAAGTGAAGGTCGACTCCGGCTTTTCGAACTTCGGTTATAAAGTGCCGCGCGACATCATCTCGATCCAGAACGGGTTCGATCTGTTCAACCGCCGCGTTCGCGTCCAGGCGCTGTTCGACTACAAGGGTGGCGCGAGCATCCTCGACGGCGCGAACAACTTCCAGTGCAACACCGGCCCGTACGCCTGCCGTGACACGCAGGATCCGACGGCGCCGCTCGACCGCCAGGCGGCCGCGATTGCCAAGACGTTCGGTACGCTGGTCGGCAACACGACCTACAAGTCGTCGGCCGGATATTTCCGGAGCAATCAGTTCTGGAAGTTCCGGGAGTTCTCGGTTACGGCCCAGTTGCCCCATGCGGTGACGTCGCGGCTCCGCGCGCAGAACGGTTCGTCGCTGGTGTTCGGCGCCCGCAATCTCCACACCTGGAGCAACTGGACGGGCATCGATCCCGAGGCCAACTACGGTCTGACGCAGTCGGAATCGCAGAACGAATTCCAGACGACCGGTCTTCCGACGTACTTCACGCTCCGTCTCAACCTCAAGTACTAACCCTTCAAAGGACGCCTATATGAAGATTCAGAAGAACAGCGCCCGAGGGGTCGTGATCGCTGCCGCTGCCGGCGGGTTGCTGCTCACGTCCGCGTGCGACGTGAACAACGAGCTGTTGTCGCCCCAGAACCCCGGCATCGTCGACCAAACAGCGGTGGGTTCGCCGGTCGCGGCCGCGGCGCTCAAGGTCGGCGCTATGGGCCGTCTCAAGTACGTCGCTTCCGATCCGAGCTCCGCCGGCTTCACCGGCATGAACGTGTGGCAGGCCGGCGGCCTCATGGCCGACGAGTTCATGAACTCGGATTTCCAGAACACCATGAACGACGTCGACCAGCGCACGGTCAGCCCGGACAACACGTTCGGCAACTACACGCGCACGACGCAGGTTCGTGGGTACATCCGCGACGCCATTGCCGCCGAGGTGCAGTTTGAGCCGCAAAAGACTGCGGATATCGGCGAGCTCTGGATGGCGCTCGGCTTCATCGAGATGAGCCTGGCCGAGAATTTCTGTAACGGCATCCCGCTCGGTATCAACAACGCGGGCGTCGTCGACTACAACTCGGACGACTTCAAGCCGCGCACCGACGCCGAAGTGCTGCAGGTGGCGATCACGCACTTCGATTCGGCGCTGGCGATTGTCGGGTCGGCGACCGACGTCAACAGCGTCGCGGTTCGTAACGCAACGCTGATTTCCAAGGCGCGCGCGCTCGTGGGGCTCGGAAAGTTCGCGGAAGCTGCCAACCTGGTTCCATCCTCGACGATTCCGAGCTCGTATCAGTATCTGTTCATCACCCAGGCATCGAGCAACGGTGAAGACCTTGGCACCTGGACGCTGAACAACTCGATCGCCCGCGTCTCCGTTAGTGACAGCCTCGTCAACTATGGCGGCAAGCAGTTCCAAACGCTGAACTCCGTTCCCTTTGCGTCGCTCAACGACCCGCGCGTTCCGATCCTCAAAGGAACGGACGCCAAGATCCCGGCGGAAGACGGTGGCCAGACGCCGCTGTTCATCCAGCAGATCTGGAAGGGTCGCGATGATCCCATCCCGATGGTCTCCGGCATCGACGCGCGCCTCATCGAGGCGGAAGGCAAGCTCCAGACCGGCGACTACGCGGCCATGATGACGATCCTCAACGCGCTCCGCACGGCGCCGCCGAAGATCGGCAACTTCCAGCCGGCCACGATGACGGCGATCACGACGACGCCGACGACGAAGGATGCGGCGACCACGCTGTTCTTCCGTGAGAAGGCACTCTGGCAGTTCGGCCGCGGATATCGTCTCAGCGATCTCCGCCGTCTCGTGCGCCAGTACGGCCGCACGCAGGACAAGGTCTTTCCGACGGGCTCGCACTATAAGGGCGGCACCTACGGGACGGACACCTCGCTCCCTGTGCCTGACGGCGAGCGTGTGAATCCGCAGTTCTCCGGTTGCATCGATAAGAACGCGTAAGGCCAAGTGATGAGGAAACAGCCCGCGGCGATCAGCCGCGGGCTGTTTCTTTCTGCGTCGTTGAGAATCGCCGATACGCACCGTATGATCAGTCCGAAGCGGTTCCAACCCCATCGAGGTCGTCATGCAGCGCTCCCTTCGCGCCGGTCTTTCGCTCGCCGTATCTCCCTTGTTCATCGTCCAGGCGCAGCAGACGCACCAGGCGCCGGTTCAAATGGCCGGTGCCACGAGGTCGCCGGTCGTCGCCGCGAAGCCGACCCTAACG
>DASROF010000009.1:0-3938 GCA_035647075.1 Vicinamibacterales bacterium
GATCGGTGCTTACCACTTCAAGGAAGGGGTCATTCAGCTCAACGGCGGCGCGCAGCGTGTGGTCAGCGGCCGCGTCACCCTGACCGCCGGTGAATTTTATTCAGGGCACCGGCAGCAATTGGAGTACAGCGGCCGGGTGAAGGTCTCCAGCCAGCTCGCCTTCGAGCCGCGCCTCCTCGCGAGTCACATCACGCTCCGCGAGGGCACGTTTACGACGAAGCTGGTTGGCGCGCGCACAACCTACACGGTCACGCCGCGCATGTTCGTCAGCGGTCTTGTGCAGTTCAACTCGAGCCTCAACACGCTGGAGTCGAACATTCGCTGGCGGTGGGAATACCAGCCCGGAAGCGACCTGTTCGTGGTTTATACCGATGGACGGGACACATTCGGGCCGCGAGCGGCGACGCTGATGAACCGCGGCCTCGCCATCAAGGCCACCCGGCTGCTTCGCTTCTGATCGCTGCGGTTCGACCCGCAAGCACCCGCCCGCCGCGCCGCGCCAGCGCAAACGTTCCTCCGAACGTCACGATTCCGCAGATCGCCACGATCAGGGCAGGTGCTATCGGTGAGTGCAGGTCTCTGACGAGCGCTGTCGCAAGCAGCGGAGCGGTGCCGCCGAATGCCGACTGGCTGATGTTCTGGACGACGGCCACCCCGCTGAAGCGGATGCGGGTTGGAAACAGATCCGCCGTGAGGAGCGCGAAGGTGCCGTTCACGAACGCTCCGACGAGCGCGGCCGTCGCCATCAGCGCAAGAATGTTCATCGTGTGTGCCGTCAGCGCCGCGAAAAAGGGATAAGCCCCAAGCGCCAGCGCGATGGCGCCGAAGCGCAGCAGCAGGTGCGGTGGATAGTGGTCGGCAAGCCATCCGACGAGGACAATCAGCAACGCATGGAGCACGACGCCTGAAGTCTGTGCGAACACCGCGGTCAACTGGTCGTACTTGGCCACCGTCGTGAGGTACGCCGGCATGTAGGCGAAGAAGAGTCCGGCGAAGACCGCGGTGACCGCCTGCACCGCGATGCCAATGACGACTTGCCCTGAATGCGTGCGGAGAAGCTCGCCAATCGGTTCCTTCGACGCGGCTTCGAGCCGTTTCAGCTCCGCGAACTCCGGCGACTCCTCGAACGATCGCCGCAGCCAGAAGCTCGCCAGCCCGAGGAGGCCGCCGAAGACAAACGCAATGCGCCAGCCGTAATTCGCGGCCTCTGATGGAGGCAGCACACGACCAACCACGAGCGCGATCGTCGTCCCGAGCGCGACGCCCAGCGTCACAAATCCAAACACCACGCTGCAGACAAATGGCGCTGTCCTCGGTGCCGATTCGACCACGTAGGTAATGGCACCGGGCAGTTCTCCGCCAAGACAGAAGCCCTGCGTCAGTCGCAGCAGGACGACGATGATGCTGGCGGTAATGCCCCAGGCCGCGTACGTCGGCACGATGCCGATGCCAAGCGTGGCGGCGGACGTCACGAAGATTGAAGCGAGAAAGACGCCGCGGCGTCCGACCTTGTCTCCGAGGCGTCCGAGCACGAGGCCGCCAATGGGGCGCGCAAGGTACCCGATCGCGAAGGTGGTGAAGGTCACCATCAGCGACACGAGCGGATCCTGGCTGGGAAACACCGCGCGTCCGATCTGCGGCGCGAAGATGCCGAAGATGACGAAGTCGTAGTACTCGAGCGTGCCGCCGAGGCTGGCGAGCAGAATCATCCGCCAGGCGCCGCGACTCATCCCAGTGGTCATGCGGCGCATTCTCGCACGCGATGGTATAAGGTGCACCGCCATGGCGACCCTGAATTACCCGACCGGTCCGCTGCATGAGGTGATGCGGACAACCGCGGAGCGTTTTCCGGATCGCCCGGCAATCACGTTCAACGACGCCGTCATCACGTTCGCAGCATTCGAGCGTGAGTCGAATCGGCTCGCCAACGGGCTCGCGGCGCTTGGACTGACGGCCGGCGACCGTCTGGCTCTCTATATCCCCAATTGCCCGGAGTACGAATTCGCGTTTTATGCGGCAAGCAAACTGGGCGCGACGGCATGCCCGATGAATCCGTCGTACCGCGAACGCGAAATCACGTATCAGGTGAACGATTCGGGAGCGACGGTGATGGTGACGCACGCAACGTTGTGGCCCGTCATCGAGGCGTGCCGGCCGCACCTTCCAAATCTCGCGCGTGTGGTGGTGGTCGGCGACGATGTCAATTGTGATCGCGCGATCGGGTATGACGAGGTCATCGATTCAGGATCCGATGAACCGCCCGCGGTCAACGTCGATCAGAATCAACTGGCGGCGCTGCCGTACTCGAGCGGGACGACGGGCCTGCCGAAGGGTGTGATGCTCACGCAGCGGACGCTCGTCTGGAACCAGCTGCAGTACCGATATGGAAGCGACATCGGCTCGGACGACACCTATCCGATATTTCTGCCGCTTTCGCACATTTACGGCGTGATGTTGATGAACGCGGCGCTCGGCTCAGGCGCGCATCAGATCCTCATGGAGCGCTTCGACCTCGCCACCCTGGTGTCCGCGATTCAGCGACATCATGTGACGGTTCTTCACCTCGTTCCGCCGGTGCTGCTCGCGCTCGCGAATGCGCCCGGCCTCGACGCCTCGCACTTCCGTACGGTTCGCTACGCGCTCTCCGCGGCGGCACCGATGGCGCCAGATGTCGCACGTCGCGTCACGGAGCGTCTCGGCATTCGTATCGTCCAGGCGTACGGCCTGACCGAGACCGGGCCTGCCTCGCACCACTCACCGCTCGAACCGGAACGGATGCGATTGGAGAGTGTTGGCGTCGTCATGGCCGACACCGAACAGCGCATCGTCGATGTCGAACGCGGCGACACAGTGCTGGGGCCCAATGAGGTCGGTGAGATCTGCATCCGCGGCCCTCAGCTGATGCAGGGCTACTGGAACGCGCCCGAGGAAACCGCGCGTGTGCTTCGCGGCGGATGGCTGCACACCGGCGACATCGGGTTCGTGGACAAGGACGGCTACACGTATCTCGTCGACCGCAAGAAGGAAATGATCAAGTGCCGCGCATTCAGCATCGCGCCCGCTGAGCTCGAAGCGACCGTGCTCGAGCATCCGGATATCGCCGACTGCGGCGTCGTCGGCGTGGCCGATGCGGACGCCGGCGAAGTGCCCAATGCCTTTGTCGTCCCGCGAAAGGGATGTACGCTCGATGCAGCGGCGCTGGCCGAATTCTTTTCGAAGCGCCTCGCAGGATACAAAACCATCCGGAAATGGCACGTGACGGACGCCATTCCTCGCACGCCGTCGGGCAAGATCCTGCGGCGACTGTTGAAAGAGAGACTCACGCCATGACTGACGTCTTGATCCTCGGCGGCGCGCGAACGCCGATGACGGAGTACGTGGGCGCATTGAAAGATGTATCCGCAATCGAGCTCGGCGCCATCGCGGCACGAGGCGCGTTCCAGAAGACTGGCGTCAAGCCCGAGTGGATCGATCACGTCGTCTTCGGAAACGTGTTGCAGACAAGCGCCGATGCAATTTACGGCGCCCGACACGTGGCGCTGAAAGCATGCGTGCCAATTGAAGTGCCCGCGCTGACTGTCAATCGGCTGTGCGGATCCGGCATACAGGCAGCGGTGACGGGCGCTCACCATATCCTCACCGACGAAGCGGACATCGTGCTGACGGGCGGGATCGAAAACATGAGCCAGGCACCGCACGTCATTCGCGGACTTCGTTCGGGTCTGAAGTTCGGTCAAGGCGCGCTGGAGGATTCGCTCTACGAGGGCTTACGCGACACGATGTGCGGCCTCTTTATGGCCGAGACCGCTGAGAAGTGCGCCGCCAATTACGAGATCTCACGCGAGGAGCAGGACCGCTACGCGTTGCGCAGCCAGCAGCGCGCGGACGCGGCGTGGCAACAGGGGCGCCTGGCGGAGGAGGTAGTGCCGGTCGAGATC
>DASROF010000010.1:0-14023 GCA_035647075.1 Vicinamibacterales bacterium
ATTCCACGTCCATGGCAGCCAGCGGCTACGGGGTGGCGAGGTCGATGCGCACAATGATCACCGCCTCGCCATGGCATTCGCAATCGCTGCGCTGGGCGCCACTGGGCCCACCACGATTCACGATGCGGGCGCCGCGGCCGTCTCGTATCCGGAGTTCTTCACGGTGCTGGAATCGCTGCGCGCGTGAACGCGGACAAGATCTATCTTGTCGGATTCATGGGTGCGGGAAAAACCACTGTGGCGCGGGCCCTCGGCCGCCGTCTCGGCTGGCGCGTTGAGGACATCGACGAACGCATCGAAGCACGCGAGCGGCGGTCCGTGGCCGCCATCTTCTCGCAGAGCGGTGAGTCGTACTTCCGGCAGCAGGAGCGTCAGGTGCTGAGCGACCTTCTGCCGCAACGGCAGATCGTCGTCGCCACCGGTGGCGGCACGTTCGCCGAGCCTGACAACCGCGCGCTGATGCTGGCAGACGGCGCGGTGGTGTGGCTCGATGTGCCGCTCACGCGCGTCTTCGAGCGCGTTCCGGCTGACGGGCGGCGTCCGCTCGCCGCCGATCGCGCGCAGATGGAGCAGCTGTACGCGCGGCGCCGGCTGGCGTACGCAGAAGCGCACGTTCGTATCGACGGAACTGAGCCGGTTCCGGATGTCGTAGTCCGGCTCCTCGAGTGGATCGGGTACTGATGACCTACCTGATCCTCAGCGACATCCACGCGAACCTCGAAGCGCTCGACGCCGTGCTGGCCGCGGCAGGGCCCACCGAGCACGCGCTCGTGCTCGGCGACCTCGTGGGCTACGGAGCCAACCCGAACGAGGTGGTCCATCGCCTTCGGGCGCTGCCGTCGGTAACCTTCATCCGCGGCAATCACGACAAGGCCGCCACCCGACTGGCCAGTGTCGAGCACTTCAATCATCTGGCCCGGTTCGCGATCCAGTGGACGACGGAACAGCTGACGCCGGAGAACCTGCAGTGGCTGACCGAGCTGCCGGCGGGACCGCTCGCGATCGATGAGGTCGTTGAGATCTGCCACGGGGCACCGTTCGACGAAGACGCGTACATCTTTGACGACCTCGACGTCCGGCGGGCGATGGCGGCGGCAAGTCGTCCGCTCTGTCTCTTCGGCCACACGCATGTGCCCGCCGCGTTCAGGCTGGCCGACACCCTGCTCCCGCTCGGTCCGCTCCGTGACCGCTTCCAGCTTCCACTCGAGACGACGGCGCGATATCTGGTGAACTGCGGCGCCGTCGGTCAGCCGCGAGACGGCGACCCACGAGCGGCGTTTGCGCACCTCGACACCGCGCAGCGCACGCTGACGTTCAACCGTGTGCCGTATGACGTCGCCACGGCGCAAGCAAAGATCATCGGGGCAGGTCTGCCCGAGGTCCTTGCCCATCGACTGGCGATCGGACGCTAAAGAGCAGGCCTCAGGAACAGGCCCAAGGCCTAAGGGCTGGTCCAGGAATAAGTGAAGAGACGTCAGGACTTGGGTTTCTGGCCTTCGCGTCGGCGTATCTGCGCGGCGTACGCGTCGGCGGCGGCGCGCGAGCCGAGGATCCAGCCGATCACCACCCCGATCAGCAGCACAGACGGGATGTATATGAAGTGCGCCGCTGTCGGCATCAGGACCGGCCTGTGCGCTTCACATCCGCCTCGAGGCGCGCGACCTCGTGCTGCACGGTGTTGAGTCGGCGCGCGACCGACACCATGTACAGGAACACGACGACGATCACGAACGAGTACGCGCCAACCACAAGGCGCGCCGCGGGAATCTGCTCGGCCGGCGGGAGCTGACTGGCCGGTACGTACTCGTCAAACTTCTTGGGCTGCTCCTGCGGCGGTTGCTGCGCCGCAACGGCAGGCAGCACGCCCCAGCACAACAACGCAACCAGCAACAGCGCAGCGCGGCGACGGATAGCAGTCAGCACGTTATTCATCCAGAGAAAGATAGACAGCATCGAGGCGTGCGCGCTGTTCCTCGAGCCGCACCCGCATTGTGAACAGCAGGATGAACAGCATCAGGAACGACGCGACGCAGAACCAGAGCGGTCCGCCCATCGAAACCGGCAGCGTCGGCACGACGCTCGTCGCCGGGTGAATGGTGCGCCAGTAGTTCACCGAGACGTAGATGAACGGCACATTCGCCATCCCGAACAAGGCCAGGCCGGCCGCCAGCTTTTCGGATCCGGGACCACCGTAGCGGCGCAGAATCAGGTAGGCCACTGCGATCATCCAGCTGACCAGACTTGCGGTGACACGCACGTCCCACACCCACCAGGTGCCCCAGGCCTTGCGCGCCCACAATGGACCGGTGACCAGCGTCAGCAGGCCGAAGAGCACCGTCAGTTCCGCCGCCGCGAACGCCGTGCGATCGTGTCTGGCTGCACCGTTTATCAGGTAGCGCAGACTCGCGATCCCGCACAGGATGCCGCCAAGCAGGAACATCCACGCCGAGGGCATATGGTAGAAGAAAATCTTGAACACCAGCCCCATCGTTGATTCGAACGGCGCATTCGCGATCACGATCGGGGTCGCCGCGAACATGAGCGCACAGACGATGGCAGCGGGTTGGAACCACTTTGGCATCTAGCGAATCCTAATCCGTCATCACGGGTTCGAACGTCCACAGCGCGAGCGTGACGAACACGACATCGAACGTCGCCAACAGCGCGAGCCAGAACCAGGCGACCTGGGTGTCCACCTCGGGCTGCAGCAGCACCGCGGTGCCGCGTACTGCGGCAATCATGACCGGAACAATTACCGGATACAACAGCACCGGCAGGAGTACGTCCCGGCTGCGGGCGCGTATCAGCATCGCGGCGAACAACGTTCCCACTGCGGCAAAGCCAACTGTGCCCGCGATGAGAATCGCCGCCAGCCAGGCAGGATGTTCCAGCAGCGCATTCGCGTTGAAAAGCAGCGCCACGAGCGGCACGAGGATCACTTCGACACCGGCGAGCAGCGCGACGATGCCAAGCAGTTTTCCCAGATAGACAGCCGGCCGTGCCGTTGGCGCCATCAGGAGCGCCCGCAACGTTTCTGACTGCCGCTCGCGCTCGAATGTCCGTCCCAGCGCGAGCGTGCCCGCAAACGCGATGGCAATCCACAAGAGACCCGCCGCGCCGTCTTCCGGAGCGCGGCCGTCGCGCACGAGCGCGAACGCGAAAATCAGGACGCATGAGACCGCAAAGAAGAGCGTGGTGTACGCAACTTCTCCGCTGCGGACCTCGACGGTGAGGTCCTTGCGGAGAATCAACCACATCGCCCGCGCAAACATCCTCAGCGGTGCCCCATCACGTCGCGGTAGGCGGAACGCAACCCCTCAGGGCGGGTCATCGTCGAGGCAATGCGGCCCTCGCGCAGAAAGACCGCTTCGTCGATCAGCCCTTCTGCGAGTTCAAGATCGTGGGTGGCGAGGATAACGATGGTGCCGACGTCACGCAACTCACGAAGGCGTCCGACGAGAGACGCCGTCGATGCATCGTCCAGGCCCGTAAACGGCTCGTCGAGAAGCGCCAGACGCGGTCCGTGAATGAGTGCGCGTTCGAGCGCCACCCGCTGCCGCATGCCGCGCGAAAAGCTGCTCACCGGGTCGTCAGCGCGATCGGCGAGTCCCGCGCGCGTCAAGGCGCGCGTCGCCACGCCAGAGGCATCGGGCCGTTGATACAGGGCTGCGAAGAACGTCAGGTTCTCGTGTGCGGTCAGTTCGGGATAGAGGAACAGGTCGTGCCCGAGAACCCCGATCCGGCCACGAAGCGCGGCACCGTGGGCACGCGGATCGAGTGTTCCGAACCGGATGGCGCCGGCGGTGGGACGCAGGAGCGTGGCCAGCATGGCCAGCATGGTGGACTTGCCGGCACCGTTGGGACCGAGCAGGCCGAGAATCGTGCCCTGGCGAGCGGTGAAACTGACGCGGGAGACAGCACGGCGACGGCCGAAGTGGCGCGATACGTCGTCAACGGCAACGTGATCGAAATCGTCGGCAGCCGCGGCTGACGTCACGCGGCGATGCCCTCGCCGCCTCCCCGCGGGCCCACCGTCGCGTCCAGTTCGGAATAGATCTGCTCGAGCTCGTTCAGGATTCGAAGTCGGCGGCGTTCGGACTTTTCAGGAAGCGCCGAGCCCTCGCGTCGTCTCGCCTCGAGCTGGGCCAGTTCCGCCAGGAGCGTATCGCGGCGGCTCATGAGCGTCTTGCGGTCCACCACCGCAGATTTCGTTGGCTTCATCGCCAGCCAGACACCGATGCCGACGACGAGGACTGAGAGTGCCAGAGCCGTGTACTGAGCCGTCCGGCTGTGAACCGGCAGATTCGCCAGCGTGAACGTCAGCGGTGTTCCGGGCTGCAGGGCCCCACCCTGACCGAGCAGATAGACGCCGTTTTCAGTCGGCAACTCAGTCACGCTCGAGAACTGTGGCGACGACATCGCCAGGTTGCCAACCTTCTCCACGCCCACGACCGTGCGCTGCAGCGACACAGGGAACGATTGCGTGACAGTGTGACTCGTGTTGGTAAACCGGAGGCTGAACTCCACTTGAACGGATGTCGTTCCTGGCGCGAATGGCCCGTGAACGGTGAGGTGAGTGCCGTCCACCTCCGCGGTCGGTGACGACCCTTCGCGGATTCTCGCAGCGGCCGCCTCTGGCGGCAGTTCGATCTTCAACGGGCCGCCGATATCGACTCGCGTCCGCGCCGTGTTTTCGATCTCCAGCAGGTAGAACGCGAACAACGTGTCGTTGTTGAACTCCATGACGATGCGCGTGTCACCGCCGAGGCTGACGACACCCTTCGTGGCCGGCGCCGCGAGGGCCGCGGCCTCTTCCTGCTTCTTCCGCTCCGCCGCCTTCGCCAGGCCCGCCACGAGGATTACCCGCAGACCGCCAGACGTCGGCACCGCGAACGGCTGCGACTGCATGACCTCGCCGTCGACCGTGGCTTCGGCGCGCGCCTCTCCAGACGGCAATCCCGTGAACTCCGCACGGCCCTCCTGGTCGGTGGTCGCGGTTTTCGTCGTCTTGCCGACTGTCACGCGGACCTGCTGACCGGGGGCGTTGTTCCCGATCGCCTCGCGTACAACGCGGACAGTCACGGTACCGTCTTTCAACTCGGGTGCCGGGAGGGCGCGACCATGAATCTGGGACGGGTCGGGCATCTGCTGGGCAGACGGAGATACTCCGAGGCCCAACACCCACATCCCGAGTCCCAACGCCAGGACGCCAAACCGCGAGCGACTCATGCCGTGGTCTCCAGGCGTGCGCCGCAGTTCTTGCAGAATCTCGCGTCCACGTCGACGACTGCCGAACATGTCGCACACGAGCGCGTCACCTGCGCTTTTGAGGGAGCTGGCGGCACTCCTGCTTTCGCGAGTCTATGTTCGATGTCCTTTTCGATCTGGTCGCGATAGATCGAGCCGGCATCCAGCTGCCGCATCAATCTCGCGGCACGGCTGCGCAATCGCGCCGACATCTCGGCGAAGTCCTTCTCCGACACTTTGCCCATGCCACGATCGAACTCGAGCTCCTTGATCGAGCGCAGCACCAGCGTCTTTTCACGCTCCAGTGCGACGCGCGTGCGATCCCCAAGCATCTCGGGCACGTCCCGGCGCTCGGCTCCCACGAGCGGCAGTACCGTCCGCAGCGCAGAGATGCCGATGTATGCCGCGGCGAATACCGCGCAACTCAACAGGATGATCGCAGCCGGAGACTGGCCGCGTGAGAGAAAGACGACGACGGTCGCACCGATGAGACCTGCGAGCGTGAAGAGCTGCCAGGTCTGGAGCGACTCGTGCCGCTCAGTCGAGGTCTCGGAGCTCATCGTCCAGGCGGGCGTCCAGCGCAGGATCCGTGACGGTACTGGCGCCGCCGGTTGCGATCGAAGGACGATGCGACCAGCGCCGCGCGTTCACGACGATCACGACGAGACCAGCGCCGGCCAGCAGATACGGCAGGAGCCACGCCAGCCGGTTGAAGCCGGTGTCCTCGGGAACATCGCGCACAAACTGTCCGTAATCGCGCACGAAAGTCGCGAGGATCGTGTCGTGGTCCTTGCCTTCAGCGACGAGTTGCCTGATGCGTGCTGTCTGCGCGCTGTGTCCATGACAGGCCGGGCGCATCTGACAATTGGCCAGCGTGGCGCGGACGCAACCCGATGATCCGCACATGCAGATGATCTCGCCTTCGAGTCGCCGCTGCAGCGAGCTCTTGCTCACCAGCCCGCCGTCGCCTGATGGCTGCGCAACCGGCCCGTCCTGAGCCTGTATCGCCGCCGGAAAGACGAGAGCGAGAAGAAGCAGCCACATACCGGTCACGCGTGTGGCGTTTGCCGGTATCCGTGCGACCGCAAACGAAAACGCGGTTTCGGGCATGAGCGCGATCAGCGTGCCAATCGCAAGCACGCCGAAGCCGATCCACAGCCAGTTGATGAGCGGGGTCACGGTGATCTCGAGGGTCGCGGACTGCTCGGCCACCTGGAAGGCAGGCATCACGATATACAGGTCGCCCTTGATTGATCGCCGAATCGCCACTTCCGTCGTCGCTTCGTCCTCGCGCCCACGGAAGAACCATCGGGCGGGATAGAGCTTTGCGACCTCCTTGCCGTTACGCAGCGCCGTGACGTGGCCCGTCACTGCCTGCTTGCGAGCATCCTCGGTGACGCGCAATGCATCCAGTCGGACGGTGTAGTCGCCAACAGTCACCTGCTTACCCGGCTTGAGGAGCGCCGTCTCCTGCTGCTTGAAGTTCTCTCCAGCAAACCCGAGGAAGATCAGGACCACGGCGACATGGACCAGGTAGCCGCCGTAGCGGCGTTTGTTTCGCCCAACGAGCCCGATCAGCGCGGTAAACAGATCGGTACCGCTCGTCTGCTGCCGTACGCGGGCGCCTCGCCAGAACTCCTGGACGATCGTGCCTACGACGAGGCCGCCAAACGTGAAGCAGAGCCCGGAGCTCCAGATACGGACCCCGGAGGCGAGCACGATCCCGCCGACAACCAATCCGGAGATCAGGGGGAAGAGGAACTGATCGCGGAGGTTGATCAGCGCCGACTTACGCCACGCGAGAAGCGGGCCGACGCCGGTGAGCACGAGCATCGCGAGGCCGATCGGGATCATCCACTGGTTGAAGAACGTGGCGCCCACGGTGATCCGGCCTTTGGCTCCGTAAATTGCCTCGCTGAGCGTCGGGAACATCGTCGCGAAGAGAACGAAGAACGCCGAGAACAGCAGGATCCAGTTATTGAAAAGGAACGCCGCCTCGCGCGAGACCCACGAATCGAGCTCATTGCGCGCGCGCAGCAGCGGCAATCGATAAATGACCGCGCCGAAGCTCACGGCCAGGGTGAGCACCATGAACCCGGTGAACAGACGGGCGAGTTCCGGGTCTTCCCCGAACGCATGCACGGACTGCACGACGCCGGACCGCGTCATGAACGTGCCGAAGATCGTCAGGAAGAAGGTGACGATCACGAGCGAGACGTTCCAGACGCGCAACATGCCGCGCCGTTCCTGCACCATGACCGAGTGCAGGAACGCCGTCGCGGTAAACCACGGCAGCAGACCGGCGTTCTCAACCGGGTCCCACTTCCAGAAGCCGCCCCAGCCAAGCTCCTCGTACGCCCAGAGCATGCCGAGGCACAGGCCGAGCGACAGGAACAGCCACGCGATCATCGTCCAGCGACGCACCGCACGCAGCCACGAGTCGTCCAGATGGCCGGTAAACAACGCCGCCATGCCGAAGGCGTACGGAATGGTGCAGCCGACGAAGCCGAGATACATGGTCGGCGGATGAATGACCATGTAGAAGTTCTGCAGCAGCGGGCTGAGCCCTTTGCCATCCGTCGGGTTTTCCGTGATGAACGTCTCGAACGGGTTGTTATGGACGACCATCAGGAAGAGGAAAAAGACCTCCACCACCGAGATGACCGCCACGACGTACGGAATGAGCTCGCGATGGCGCTCGCGGTTCACGTACACGGCGACGCAGCCGAAGATCGACAGCAGCGTCACCCAGAACATGATGGACCCGTCCAGGCCGCCCCAGTAGGCCGTCAGCTTGAACGCCAGCGATTGCGCCGTGTCCGAGTAGCGCTGAACGTACTTAATCGCGTAATTGCCAGTGACGAACGCGTGGACGATCACCGACGTGGCCGCCAGCATGATGGCCATCGTCAGGTAGAACGCGCCGGTGCCGCTGTCGATCAGGCGCTGTGAGCGCCGGCGGGCACCGGCTACTGAAATCGCAGCCGCATAGGTGCCTGACAGGAACGCGGCGAGCAGCAGATAGTAGCCAAGGGACGCCATTTAGCTTGACGACGTCGTCGTAGCTGGCCCGGCGGGCGGCGCCTCCTCGTACTTGGACGGGCACTTCGCAGTCATATCGGTCGCCGAGAATTCGTGCCCGTTGAAACGCCCCGTCAGCACGACCTCCGCACCGTCCTTGAAGTTGTCCGGCGCGGCTCCCGTGTAGTACGCGCGGATGACTTTGCCGTTGCGCTGAAGATCGAAACGCCAGTCGAGCGTGTCCGGCTTCCGGCCGATTGAGCCCGCCACCACGTTGCCGTGCACCTGCAGCGTCTTGCCTTCCCATACCTGCGGCGCCGCGGCGACCTCATCCACGTACTTGTAGTACTGAAGGTTGTCCTGAAGCGTGGTGAACAGCAACGCGGCAAACGCCAGCGCCAGGACCGCGGCGGTCACTCCGATTTTGATCGCTTTGTGACTCATAGATAAGGACTTCCCGGAAAACGTACTGGCTCAGGATACACCCAATCCAAACTCTCCGTTGTACCCGCCCGACGGGGCGCGTCGGCACCGAACATCACTGTTCTATAGACGCTCTACCCCGGCCTACGGCCCACACGCCTCGGTCACTCAGAACGTCAGCAGTTTTGTGGTGAGCATCTGATACGCCAGAGCCACTGGCAGCCCAACCACGTTGGAATAGGAGCCCTCGATGCGGAGCACAAAGCGGGACGCCAGCCCCTGCACGGCATACGCGCCGGCCTTATCCATGGGCTCGCCGGTTGCCACATACCAATGGATGTCCGCGTCCGAGAGTGGCAAAAACTCCACCGTTGTTGTGTCGATACGCGTGTCGACGATCCCACCGGGGTGAAAGACGGAAACGGCAGTCAGCACGTCATGCTTTCGACCAATCAGCATTCGCAGCATCCGAACGGCATCCGCGTCGTCGAGCGGCTTTCCCAGAATGTGCCCGTCGACAACGACCGCGGTGTCCGCAGCAAGGACCGTGCGACTGCTGTCGCGCTCGTACACCAGGCGTCCCTTGGCTTCGGCGAGGCGGGACACGTACTCCGCCGGTGATTCACCGGCGCCGACTGTTTCGTCGACGTCTGCCGGCTGAATCTCGAAATCAATGCCGGCCGCGCTCAGGAGCTCCGCGCGACGTGGCGATGCAGATGCCAAGATGATCCGGTCGATGGGCTGCGACATCGCCGATGATTCTATTCGCCACCCGCGACTCTGTGCGCCGGGTCCCCGCCAGGGCGCAGCCATCCGGCGGACCTGGCACTCCGGGTTAGGATCGCGGTGTGATCCCGGTTCAGACGATCGTTCCGCGCATGCTCGCGCAGATCATCCGCAACGCGCCGCTGAATTCAGAGAAGGTCGAGTTCGCCTGGCGTGCTGCGGTAGGCGCGGCAATCGCGGGCGCAACGGACGTGGTGCTTGATCAGGGCACGCTGCGGGTGCGAGCGAGGGACCGCGCGTGGCAGCGCGAGCTGCAACGCGCGGCTGCCACGATCCGAACACGGCTCGACGATCTGCTTGGTGCAGGCGTCGTACGAACGCTCGAAGTTACCTCTGCGGCGGCGCCGACTGCGGAACGTCGACATCGGCCGGCGGTACCTCCACCCGCGAAGGGGACTGGGGCACCGGCGCGGGTTCCGAAAAGGCAGCGGTCGGCAGGTGGATTAGATAGCGGCCGGAAGCGTCGTTGATCGCGATGCGCAGAAACTCACCGCCCCGCAGTTTCTGAACGACCGCCTTGCCCAGTCGCGACCCAGCTGTTCCTGACGTTCCGAGTGGACGTTCGCCTGCCGGGAGCACTTCGGCAACTTCCTTCGCCACCATTTGTCCGTTTTGGTGCAGCTCGACAACGCGCTGTGCGCTTGAGGGCGCACCGGCACCGAGATCTGGTCGATCATCGAGAATCCACACTTCGTAGGTCCCTGGGGCGAGCAGCTTTCCGTCAGCTTTGACCGGTTCACTGATGGTCACCGTAGCGACCGCATGCGACTTGCCCGGTGTTTCGTGGTGCGCCGCAACGGGAGCTGTAAGGGCCAGTGCGGCCAGCGTGCTCAGCAGCAATCGGGTCATGCTCTCTCCTCCGTCTAGAACGACAAGGAAGAGGCAAGACACGTGCCCTCGCTGACGTCAGGGGCAGAAACGGCTAACTGTGCGGGTTACGATCGCAGTATGCAGGACGCTGTCATTGTCTCGGCCGTGCGGACGCCCACCGGCAGATTTCTTGGCTCGCTGAAAGACCTCACAGCTCCCGAACTCGGCGCTCTGGTCGTCCGCGAAGCGACGCGACGCGCAGGCATCGATCCGGCGAGCGTCGACGAATGCATCATGGGCAACGTCGTCTCGGCTGGCGTCGGTCAGGCCCCGGCGAGGCAGGCGGCGCTCCGAGGCGGGCTTGCCGACCATGTTGCCGCGCTCACGATCAACAAGGTGTGTGGTTCCGGTCTGAAGGCGGTGATGCTCGCGCAGCAGGCGATCGCGACTGGCGACATCGAAATCGCCGTAGCCGGCGGAATGGAATCGATGAGCAACGCCCCTTACCTGCTGCCGGGTGCTCGCGAGGGGCTTCGCATGGGCAACTCGCAGATCGTCGATTCGATGGTGCACGACGGCCTGTGGTGCTCGTTCGAGCAGTGCCACATGGGGAACGCCGGAGAGTTGATCGCCACCGAGTACGGCATCGGCCGAAGCGAGCAGGATGAGTACGCGTTCAACAGCCATCGCAAGGCCGGCGACGCGGAGGCGTCAGGCCGATTCAAGGCGGAAATCGTGCCCGTGACGATCCCGCAGAGGAAGGGCGAACCGCTCGTCGTGGCGCGCGACGAGACGATCCGCGCCGACACCTCCGTCGCGGCGCTCGGCGCCTTGAAGCCTGCGTTCAAGAAGGACGGCACCGTCACCGCTGGCAACGCTCCGCCCGTCAATGATGGAGCCGCTGCGCTGGTTGTGATGTCCGCGGCTCGCGCGGAGCAACTTGGATTGAAGCCGATGGCGCGAATCATCGGACAGGCGACAAGCGGTCTTGCGCCAAAGTATCTCCTGATGACGCCGGTGGAAGCCGTTCGGAAGCTCGCCGCCAAAGTGGGCTGGACGCTTGACGATGTTGACCTGTTGGAGATCAACGAAGCCTTCTCCGTGCAATTGATCGCCGTGCTTCAGCAGCTCGGTATCGATCCGGCCAGAGTGAACGTGAACGGGGGCGCGGTGGCGCTCGGTCATCCGATTGGCGCAAGTGGAGCACGAATCCTGACGACCCTGCTCTATGCGCTCGAGCAGCGTGGGTTGAAGCGCGGGATCGCCAGCCTCTGCCTCGGCGGCGGAAACGGCGTCGCGCTTGCGATCGAGCGCGCATAAACTGCGAATCCGGCTGGGCTGGGACTGCGCAGAAAGTGCGATCTCCGGGCCTCACAGGCGAAAGTCACCTGTCTCTCTAAGTCATTGACCCAATTACTCAGACGCGACTCGGTCTTTACAGATTTTCGCTTGACTTTCGCGCGGCACGCTCCTAGGATCTACCCCGGCTGTGACCTCCTCTGTCACCACCCCACTCCACAATCAATTCCTCACAGCCTGTCCCGCCACAGCGCCCCACAATGTCCGGCGCGAACGCGGATCTTAAGGAGCCTGCATGCCGCCTTTCGACGACCAGAAGGAACGCAACAAAGCCATCGACATCGCTGTCGGCCAGATTGAGAAGCAGTTCGGCAAGGGCTCGATCATGCGGCTCGGCCAGCGCAACTCAGTCGGACCGATCCCCTCAATCTCGACCGGCTCGATTAGCATCGACTACGCCCTCGGTATAGGGGGCCTCCCGCGCGGCCGCGTCACCGAGATCTTCGGTCCGGAATCGTCAGGCAAGACGACGCTGGCGCTGCAGGTCATCGCAGAAGCTCAGAAGGCTGGCGGAATGGCGGCGTTTGTTGATGCCGAGCACGCGCTGGACGCCCAGTACGCGCAGAAGCTCGGCGTAGACCTCGAAAACCTGCTCGTGTCGCAACCCGATAACGGTGAGCAGGCGCTCGAGATCGTCGAAGTGCTGATCCGTTCCAACAGTGTGGATGTCGTCGTCGTCGACTCGGTGGCGGCTCTCGTCCCGAAAGCGGAGATCGAAGGCGAGATGGGTGAAGCGCAGATGGGCCTGCAGGCCCGGCTGATGTCTCAGGCCCTTCGAAAGCTCACCGGCGTGGTGTCCAAGTCGAACACCACGCTGGTCTTCATCAACCAGTTGCGCGAGAAGATCGGCGTCATGTTCGGCAATCCCGAAACCACCACGGGTGGCCGGGCATTGAAATTCTACGCCTCGGTTCGTATCGACATTCGCCGCATTGCCAGCATCAAGGATGGCGACCAGTTCATTGGCGGACGCACCCGCGTCAAGGTCGTGAAGAACAAAGTGGCCCCGCCGTTCCGCGAAGCGGAATTCGACATCATGTATGGCGAAGGGATCTCACGGGAGGGCGATCTGCTCGACCTCGCGGTCGAGAAACGAATCGTCGAAAAGAGCGGCGCCTGGTTTGCCTACGGGGGCGAGCGCCTTGGCCAGGGTCGCGAGAATGCGAAGCAGTTCCTGAGGGAAAACGTGGACGTTCGCCGGGCTATCGACGAGCGCGTCCGCAAGGAACTCGGTCTGACGCGCGAAGCCGACATCGTCGCTATCGCCTAGGTTCTAACGTCTGCTCTTCCCGCAGGTAGCGGCTTTCCGCTACCTGCCACCTGTCCTCAGAGATCTGCCAGATCTCGTCAGACGGATACCGGTAACGGCGCTCGGTCGACACGGAGGATCCCCGGCCTCGTCGCGGTGCATCCGGTTTCTTCTTGTTGCCTTTCACGAGGTGGAGATGCGCCATGCACGAGAAGGAGGCAAGGCAGACGCCAACTGCTGAGCGACGAATTATTTCGAAAAAATCCAATCAGTGGTTACGGCTGAGCCGCGTTTCCGAACAGTCGGGGTGAAATCTATACATACCCCCTTTGATATACTCAAACGTCTTTTCGGCCTCCTTTTCCAGTTTACCGGGGCCAGGTAGCTCAGTTGGTAGAGCACCGCACTGAAAATGCGGGTGTCGCTGGTTCGATTCCGGCCCTGGCCACCAGCCTTCGCCCTGGCGAAGGCCGTGCTGTCGCGCCGCAGCGGCGAAGCCGCGAAGCGGACCGCCGGGCGCTCTCTCGTGGGCCGCGTTTTCCAGGAGTTTTTACGTGCTTCGAGTAATTCCCCTCGCCCTGATTCTCGCCATTGCCGCATGCAAAGGACCCGCGAAAGACGCGGCCGCCCCGGCCCCGGCGCCGACGAACGCGACAGCTACGAACCAGCCGGGTGCAGCCGTGCCGATCAAGCCGGTTCCCGCGAAGCTGCCGGACGTCATCGCCCGTGTGAACGGCGAAACCGTGACCCGCAAGGAAGTCGAAGACTACGTGCGCAATCTGGAAGGCCAGGCCGGCGGCCCGATACCCGCTGAGCAGCGCGACCGCATTTACCGCGACATCATCGACCGGGTCGTCGGCTACAAGCTGCTCGTACAGGAAGCCAAGGCTCGGAAAGTCGCCGTTTCAGACGCCGACGTGAACGCCAGGATCGACGAGGTGAAGAAGCAGTTCCCGTCCGAAGACCTGTTCATGCAGACGCTCATCGACCGCAAGTTGACGCTGGAGCAGATGAAAGCCGACGCGCGCAGGGACCTCGCGATTGCCCGGTTAATCGACACCGAGATTGCCGGCAAGGTTGCGCTGAAGCCGTCGCAGGTCGAGGACTTCTACAACGGCAACCCCGATC
>DASROF010000011.1:0-11477 GCA_035647075.1 Vicinamibacterales bacterium
TCGTCGCCCCACGTCGGTCAGAAAGAGGTCGATCGGCAATGAGCCGGAGTGGAGCGCCGTGTTGAGGAGCAGACGGCCCTTTTTCCATGTGCTCATCAACGTGAACACGGCGAGCGCGATGACGATCGGAACCCAGCCGCCCGAGGCGATCTTCACCACGTTCGCCGAGAAGAGGGAGAGATCGATGGTGAGAAACACCGCGGCGAGGGGAACAATCCAGTGTAACGGCCAGTTCCAACGAGACCTTGCCACGACCGCGAATAGCAGAGACGTGATGGCCATCGTGCCCGTGACCGCGATGCCGTAGGCGGCGCCAAGGTGTTGCGAGGAGCGGAAGCTGATCACCAGCAGCAGACAGCCGACCATCAGCGCCTTGTTGATTTCCGGAACGTAGATTTGCCCGGCCTCGCTCCGCGACGTGTGCATGATCGTCACGCGCGGCGAATAGCCGAGTTGAACGGCCTGCTGAGCGAGCGAGAACGCTCCTGATATCAACGCCTGAGAGGCGACCACGGCGGCCATCGTCGCCAGAACGACGAGCGGAATCAGCAACGCGCGCGGCGCCAACAGATAGAATGGATTGGATACCGCATCGGGCTGGCGTAACAGGAGGGCGCCCTGGCCGAAGTAGTTGAGGAGGAGCGCCGGCAACACGACCGCGAACCAGGCGAGCCGAATTGGACGTTTGCCGAAATGTCCCATGTCGGCGTAGAGCGCCTCGGCCCCGGTCACGGCGAGAACGACGGCGCCAAGCGTCAGGAACCCGATCCGTCCGTTCGCGAAGAAGAATTGCACGCCGTGGGCGGGATTGAGCGCCAAAAGTATGCGGGGCTCGTGGGCGATCTCGAGAATCCCCAGACCGGCGATGGATGTGAACCAGAGCGCCATCACCGGTCCGAAAAGGGTTCCGACACGACCGGTACCGAACCGCTGGACGCTGAATAGCGCGAAAAGGATGACGACCGCCCCGGCAATGATGACCTTGTCGAATGCCGGCGTTGCCACATGAAGACCCTCGACGGCCGACAGAACTGAAATCGCCGGCGTGATGATGCCTTCGCCGGTCAGCAGCGACGCTCCAAAAAGGCCGAGCGTGATGAGGAGCATGCGACGCCGCGAGTCCGTGCTCCGCCGTTCTTGCTGCAGCACCAGGGCGAGGAGAGAGAGCGTTCCACCCTGTCCTCGATTGTCGGCGCGCATGATGAAAGTCAGATACTTCACGGCGACGACGAGAATCAGCAGCCAAACGATGAGCGAAAGCACGCCGTAGACATTCTCTATCGATGGAGCGATAGGGTGCTCTTTCGACATAAAGCACTGCTGCAACGCATAGAGGGGACTCGTGCCGATGTCACCGTACACAATGCCAAGCGCGGTGAGCGACAGGAGCGCGAGACGCTTCCCGGTCGGGTGAAGCTCCACGTGATGGCGCTGCGGCGGTACCGAGGCGTGGAACCCGGTCTGGGTCGTGCTCGGCACGGAGCCAGACGGATCGGGCAGCGGTGCCCCCGCTTCAGCGTCTCGAGGCGGTTGGGTCGTGGTCTGCCCCTGAGCAGGTGGAGGCTCGCCCGCGGGTTCGGTGGCGCCTTTCGGCTTAGCGGTCATGTATGATCTGCGGGCAGAGTCCGCATCGGTCGCGTGTATTCGGCGAGCAGACGACGTTCCCGCCTGTACGCAAAAATGGGTCGCGGAGAATACTCGCGACCCATTGGGCAATCTAGCTGTCGTGAGGCGCGGCTGCAGCGCTACTTGGCCGCGATCGCCTCCACTTCATCGGCGGCCCGTCGGATAGCATCCCGGATCTTTTCAATCGTCTCTTTATCGCGGATATGTCCCGTTGCTGTCTTGTAGGTGGCGCGTGCCAGGCGCTGAAATGACTGGTTTAGCTCCCTCATCGGCGCGTCCGTGAGGCCCTCCACGAAGTCGGCGATCCGGCCGAAGATGTCGTCGACCGTCGAGCTGTTCTCCTGGAGGTACCGCCGGCCCTCCTCGGTGATCTCGTAGATCTTCTTGCCGCCCTCTTCCGGGACCACTTTGGCGTAGCCAAGGTCCTCGAGCATGGTGAGGGTCGGGTACACGGTCCCCGGACTGGGAGCGTATGACCCGCCAAAGCGGCCCTCCAGGTCCTTGATGATCTCGTAGCCGTGGCGCGGCTTCTCCTCGAGGAGACGCAGAATCACGTACTTGAGGTCGCCCTGCTCGAAGAACCGGGCGGCGCGGCCATGCCACCCCCTGTGCCCGCCTGGCTGGCTCCAATCGCCGAATCCGCTCCAACGCCAACGACCCCGCTGGTCGCACGCAAAGCCGAACAAGTACGGTCGCTCCATGCCCCTAGCCTCGTGATATATCGGACGGGCTAACGATATATCTGACGTTATATCGGCGCAAGGGGTACGGGTGTTGCCCTTCCAGCCGTCGGGGCGAACGCCCCCAACCCAACGAATCACACTCAGAGGAGCAGTACGATGGCGGACGACCGCAGCCGAAAAGGCCTCGAAAACGAGATCAAGGGCGCCGGCAAGGAATTCAAGGGCCGGGTCCGAAACACCGTCGGCGGAGCCACGGGCGATTCGAGTGAGCAGCTCAAGGGCAAAGCCGAGGAGCTCAAGGGCAAGGTCCAGCGCAAGATCGGCGAGCGCCAAAGCGACGTCGATCGCGACTTCTAAATCGAACCTCGCGAATTCACGACGGCGGGCCTTCTGGCCCGCCGTTTTGTTTGCGTGATAATCCCAGCCTTCATCGATCGTTAATCGGCCGACAAGGTTCCGGTCATCCACCCATCAAAGTTTTCTCATGGCTTCCTCACGGTCGTGTCACCGGACCGCCACGTGGGCGCAACCAGCGCGTTCTATCGTGGGCGCAGTCGCACACGGTCACAACTACGACCCGGAGGATCCATGCTTGGAGTGCTCCTCGAGTCCCGCGCTCGGCGTCAACGCCGCGCGGGAGGCGCCGCGCTGAGCGTCGCCCTGCACCTCGCCATCATCGCGTTCATCACGATGACCACCGTTCGCATCGCCCCCGCGCGACCCAATCACGAGCCGCCGACGACCGTCCACTTCACGGAACCGAAGACAGTTTCGCCGCCGATCGCACATGTCGTCGTGGATCGACGGTTCGGGCCCGCACTTCACAGGTCGCCGTTGCCGGTCATCGAAGTTCCGCGCGTGATTCCGACGTCGCTGCCGTCGATCGACTTCTCGCGCGCCACGACTTCGGAGGACGTCGTCATCGGCGGTGGCGATTCACGCGGGCCTATCGCCCCGCGAGGAATTCTCGAGGGGGAGGGATCTTCGAGCACTGAGTGGCGTGGAACCGAGTTGCTGATGCGCATCGTGACGACCGCGAAGCCGCGGTATCCCGAACGCCTGCGCGAAGCAGGAATCGAAGGAACGGTCGTGGTTCGCTTCACCGTGGACACCACGGGCCGCGTGGATCGGCGAACCGCACAAGTCGTGTCGTCGACGCACGACTTGTTTAGCCGGGCCGTCCTCGAAGCGCTCGACGGCTTCCGTTTCAAGCCCGCCGAAGTCGGCACCCGCCGCGTCGCCGCGCTGGCGGAGATGCCGTTCGAGTTTCGTATCACGAAATAACTGGCGTTCACTTGTCGCGCCGTCTCCGTGCCTTTCAGCGAGTCTCCGTGTCGTTCATCCGTGTCAAAGCTGTTTTGCTCGAGCTCGTGGTGGCCTTTCTGGCGCAGGAATCAATCAAGCCAACAGCCTTTGACGCGGATGACAGCACGGATTGCGCTGATCGGCGCGGAGACGGCGTTGAAAGTTGGCAGGGAACAAAAAAGGGACGCCGAAGCGTCCCTTCTTGTGTTCCTCTCCGATCTTCTATTCGTACCGCAGTGCGATGATCGGATCGAGCACCGCCGCGCGGCGTGCCGGCCACACGCCGAACGCGACGCCGACGAACGCCGAGAAGGCGAATGCCATCACGATGGCGGTGGAGGAGATGCGTGTCGTCCAACCGGCGACCTGGCTCATGATCACCGCGCCACCCGCGCCAAGCGCAATGCCGAGGATTCCGCCGAGGATGCAGAGCACCACCGCTTCGATCAGGAACTGAAGCAGGATATTCCACCGCGTCGCGCCGAGCGCTTTTCGAATGCCAATCTCGCGCGTGCGCTCGGTGACCGACACCAGCATGATGTTCATGATGCCGATGCCGCCAACGAGCAGCGAGACCGCGGCGATACCCGACAGCAGGTAGGTCATGACCTGTGTCGTTTCCTGCGTCGTGGTCAGGATGTCCGACTGATTGCGAATCTGGAAGTCGTCCGGCGCTCCCTGACGGATTCGGTGCTGCCGCCGGAGAATACGCTGAATGTCCGCCATCGCGTCGGGGATCTTGTCCTCGGTTTCGGCGAGAGCGCTGATCGACTGCAGACGGTCGGAGCCGTTCACGCGAAAGCGGGCCGTCTGGATCGGGACGAGCACCTGATCGTCCGGATTCTGGAACGCATTCGCCTGACCCTTCGACGCCAGCACGCCAATGACCTGGAACTGCGTGCCGCGAATACGGACCAGCTCACCGATCAACGCTTCCGGCGTCGTGATGCCGAGGTTGTCGACGACCGCCGACCCCAGAACGACAACACGTTGCCGGCCCTCGTTATCCGCGGCGGTGAACATCTTACCCACCTTGAGGGTGTATTTCCGCACCTCGAGGTAGTTCGGTGTCGTGCCGATGATCTGGGTGTTCGCGTTCTTGTTGCCGTAGACGACTTGCTGCTGCGACCGCATCTCCGGCTGAACGGCCAGCAACGTTGTCGCGCGCTCGTCCACCGCGTTCGCGTCGTCGATCGTGAGCCGTTGTTGTCCACCCGCGATCGCGACGCCTTGGCCGCGCTGCTGTCCCGGGTTCACGGTGAGCAGCGTCGTGCCGAGCGCCGCGATGCGATCCTTCACCGCCTGCTGCGCGCCGGTGCCGAGCGCGACGACCGCGATCACGGCGCCGACGCCGATCACGATGCCGAGCATCGTGAGCAGGGAGCGAAGCTTGTTCGCGCGCAGCGCTCCGAGCGCTACGCTGATGATCTCTCCAAGCAGCATCTAATCAGCCCCCGCGACCGCCGCCGCCACCACCGCCGCCGCGCGGACCGCCGCCGCCGGGGCCGCCGGGGCCACCCGGGCCGCCACCCGGACCCGGCTGCCCACCGAGCGGGCTGGCGTTCTGACGCATGCGGTCTTGCTGCTGCTGACGCTGCGCTTGCAACGCGAGCGCACCAAGCATCACGACACGCTCGCCTTCCTTGAGACCACTGACCGCCTCGGTGAAATCGAGGTTGCCCTGGCCGAGCTGCACGATGCGGGGTGCGAAGTGCGTCTTGGAGCTGTCCGACACGAACACGAGACCGGTGCGCGGACGAATTGCGCGCGCGCCGAGCTCCGGCGACGGAGTGAGTGGCGATTGGCCACCACCCGTGGCTCGCGTGGTACCCTGGCCGCCACGTCCGCCTGCCGTCTGCGCGTTACCGGCGCCCTGCTGCCGGCGTGCGCAGGCACCAGCCGTGCGCGCATCGAGGTTGAGCGTCGTGTAGATGGCGCGGATTTGCTCATTGAGCGCCTGCATCTCGGGGCTGCCACGGAAGCCGCCGCCGCCACCACCGGCGGCCTGGCCACCGCCGCCGCCCTGTCCGGTTTGACCGCCAAATCCACCGCCGGCGCCGCCAGCGCCGCCGCGCCGACGTTGTCCGGTCGAATCATTCCCACGCGGACGCTGAGCGCCGCTTGAATCGCCACGATTGCGGTTGGCGCCGTTGAAGCCCGCGGGGCGCAACGCCTGCATCTTCGCGCGCAGATCTTCGAGCTGCTTCTTTTCCTTGGGATGCGCTTTGAGCACGTCGTCGACCTTTTTGCAGTCGGCGTCCGAGACCTGCATACCGCCGAAGCCGCCGCCGCCCTGGCCGCCGCCCTGAAGCGCCGGTTGACTCTGCTGAATCACGACGTCACCGAACGCGGTTCCGGTCGTTCCCGAGCTGCCGTTCCCGGCCGCGCCGTTGCCGTTGCCCGGCCCACCGTTCCCGGCCGGGTTGGCGCCGTTGCCACCATTACCGCCGTTGCCGCCATTTCCACCGCCGCGACGGCCGCCACCATTTCCACCATTGCCGCCACCGAAGCCGCCACGGCTACCGCCGCCGTTGAAGCCCTGCGCGCGGAGTGAGGCCTGAACAGTGTCGGCGCTCAGACCGAGCAGCGCACCGGTCGCCACCGCTTCACGCGGATTCTTGATCGCATCGTTCGGAATCGCGACGACGTTGTCGCGCTCGTCGATGAGCACCGAGACCTGGCCATTCATGCCCGGCTTGAGCAGCGCTTCAGCGTTCTGGAGGTTCACCAGCACCGGGAACATCGTCACGTTCTGCTGCACGACGGCCTGCGGTTCGATCTTCTCGACGACGCCGCCGAAGCGGCGGTCGGGATATGCGTCGACCTGGACGTTGGCCGGCTGGCCAGGATGCAAGTTGCCGATGTCGGTCTCGTTGAACAGCGCGCGAATGCGCACGATGCCGAGGTCCGCCATCTTCACGATCGTCGTTCCGCCGCTCACCGAGCCAGTCGCCGACGCGATGACGGTTCCTTCCGACACCGTTTTGTCGATGATCGTGCCTTCGCTCGGCGCGCGCACCGTCGCGTCCTCGAGCTGCTGCTTGGCGATGTCGAGGTTCGCGCGCGCGGAGACCACGCCGGATTTCGCGTTCTCATAATCGACCGCGACCTTCTCGAACTCTTGCGGCGTAATGACGCGCGCCTTGTACATCTCTTCGTTGCGCTTTTTGTCCGACTCCGACACGCTCAGCTTGGCCTCAGCCGCATTCAGGGACGCCTGCGCCTGGTCGTAGCGGTTCTGCACGTCACGCGTGTCGATCTGCACCAGAAGGTCGCCGGGCTTCACGCGCGTGCCCGTCTCGACCGTCATCTTGGTGATCACGCCGGAGGCCTTGGACTTCACTTCGATCACTGCGATCGGCTCGATCACGCCGTTGGCCTGCGCGTCGATGATGATGTCGCGGCGGTTGACCAAGGCGGTCTGCACGGTCGGCGCCTGCAACTTTTTCGCGCAGGCTGCGGCGGCGGCAAGCGCCACCGCCCCGAGGATTCGTCTCACTGAGCTCTGTCTCCTGAATCGGCCGAAATGGCGGGGCCGAAGTAGAGGTCGGATTTGCTAAGAATTCTACGCGGGACCGGCCCGTACCGCTGACGCGGCGACGTCGGCACGCTGGGCCGTTCGGCGGGGGCAAATAGGGGCCGAAAACGGCGTAAAAAAGGCCGGGGTTTGGCCCCGGCCTTGAATGCTACACTAGTGAATTACGGCAGGTCGCGGCCGATGACGGCTTCGATCTGCGCGCGCGCGTTGCGATAGTTCAAGCGCGCCTGAATCAGCGCCTGACGGGCCGTGACGAGCGCCGTTTGCGAGTTCAGCACGTCGAGCAGCGTAGAGGCGCCGAGATTGTAGCGCTGCTGCTGCACGCGAAGGTCTTCTTCGCTCGCGCGAACGGCGATCTGCTGGATGCGCATCGTCTCTTCGGCGTTGCGGATCGTCGCGATGTAGGTGATGACGTTCTGCCGCGCCCCGAGCCGCGCGTCTTTGATCTGCGCCTGCGCGTTTTCATAGCTGATCTGCGCCGCGGCGACGTTGTTCTCGCGCTGGAACCGATTGAAGATCGGATAGTTGATGTTGAACGAAGCGCCGCGAGTGTATGGGTAGGGATTGCCATTGAAGCCGTAAAGCGCCTTCGTGCCGCTGCCCGAGTAGTTCAAGTTCGCCGTGACGGTAGGGAGATAGGCTGCCTTCGCCGATCGTTCCGTCGCCTGCGCCGCAACGGCTTGGGCCTCGAACTGACGAATCGTGGGACCGGCCAGCGCGAGTTGCATGATCATCGCGCTGTCGATCGGCGCCACCGGGTGATCGACCGTGTCCGACAGGTCGGCCGTGACGAAATACGGCGTACCGACCAGACGGGTCAGCGAAGCGCTCTGCGTTCGGAAGGTGTTCTGCGCGGTGAGAATGGCGAGCTGTGCGTTCCCGACCAGCACGACGCTGCGCAGTGAGTCGGAGACGTTGGCCGCGCCGGCGTTCACTTTGGCGATCGACGTCTGGAGTTGCGCATTCGCCGCGGCGAGCTGCGCGCGTGCCGCGCCTTCGGATTCCTGGGCGGCGAGAATGTTGTTGTACGCCAGCTTCACGTTGAGCGCGACATTGTATTCGGTATTGATCTGCGTCGCTTCCTGAGCCGCGACGTTGGCCTTCTGCGTTCGCACGTCGGCGAACATCTTGCCCGCGTCGAACAGCGTGATCTGCGACGAGAGGCCGCTGTTGTACGACCACGCGGGAACGAAATCCACGAGCGTGTTCGTCTGATTGTTCACGCGCTGGCCGGCGCTGATGCTCTGACCGGCCGACGCGGTCAGCGTTGGGTACATGGCGGCCCGCACGCTGCGCACGCTGTTATTCGCGGTGCGCACCGCGTTGTACGCGGTAACGTTCGAGACGTTGTTCTCCTTCGCGAGGCGAATCGCGTCGGGGAGCGTGATTGGACGAAGCGTCGAATCGGTCGACGTCTGCTGCGCTTGCGGCGTCTGCTGCGCGCCGAGGATGGCCGGCGCGGCGAGCAAGACGATCAATTTCCGGTGCATGTTCTCTTGGGCTCCTTCGCTTGTTCAGCTTCACGCCGCGCCTGGATGTCCTTGCGGCGGGTTTCCATTCGTGCCAGTTGGTCCTTCGACAACACCGAATCGCGCTGCGCCTGGAAGCGCGTCCGAATCGCCTTGAGGGCGGAGTCGTGCGGGGACAGAACTTGCCGCACGGCACAGTCCTGCTGGAACGCGAGCGAGTCCATCGTCGTTCGCTGCTGTGCGTTGAGTCCGAGCTCGTCGTAGAAGCGCGAGCGCGGACCGTACTGCGTCGCGAACTTCTCGTGCCCGATGTACCGGTCAGCCGAGAAGCCGACCGCGCCGCCGACCAGCGAGGCACCGAGGAGGAACATCAGCGCCTGTTGCTTGCTGCGCAGCATAGAAACTCCGGTTAGCGACCGAACAGGAAGCGGATGCGCGCTTCCCGATCGTCCTGAAGTGCCGGCCGGATCGCAGTCGATACCGGGACGGCGGGTGAGGACAGCATGTTCTCAGCGGCGATGTCGCCTTCGACTTCGTGGGCGCGGAACATCGCCACGCCGGCCGCCATCAACAACACGGCCGCGGCGGCAAGCGCCGGGCGTACCCAGCGATCGAGCTCCGTCCACCAGCCCAACTCCACGTCCGCCACGCGGGCCATGATCCGCGCTTCGAGCTCATTCCAATACCCGTCGCCCGCCGGGGCAGCATAGAGCGAGCGGAGCCCGCGTGCCACCTCGTCGTCGTCGTTTGAAATCAGTCGAAAATCGGTCATAGGTCGCTCCGAACGTCCTTCAAAATGCGGCGTAGCGCCGCGCGAGCGTGATGCAAATCCGAACGTGCCGTGCCTTCCGGAATTCCCAGCATCCCGCCGATCTCACCATGCGTAAAACCTTCCACGTCGTGCAGCACGATCACCGATCGTTGGCGCTCGGTCAGCTTCGTCAGCGCATGAGAGAGACGACGCCGAAGCTCATCCGATTCGCCCGGATCCCGAAAGGGCATGGGAACCGTATCCGGCAGCTCGTCCGCGTCGCGGACTTTCCGCCGCCGCACCAGGTCCAGCGACGCATTGGCCATGATGCGGTACAGCCACGCGCCGAACGGTTGATCGGGAAGGAAACGGTCCAGCGCCCGGTAGGCATGGAGGAACCCCTCCTGAACCGCGTCCTCCGCGTCCTCGTGCGTGAGCACGATCGCGCGACACACGGCGTACGCCCGACGCTGATGCACGCGCACGAGCTGCGCGAAGGCTTCGCTCGAACCCTTCTGTGCCGCGATCACAAGCGCCCGTTCGTCCGACCTGGCGTCACTCACGGACGGCATGCCGAACGGCAGTTCGATTGTGGTCGCAGCGGTCATCAAAGCGTTGCCGGTGTCCACTCTCATTAACGGACGACAGTACCCAACCGTTGATCGTCAGGGCGCCGCCTCCCGGGCTCCCGCGACCGGGGTGTCGCTCGCGGCCGCCGGCGTTCCGGCCAGCCCGATCGCGTCGGCTACGCGCCGCATCGCGTCGATCACGAATTGGATGTGCTGATCGAGGTCCACGCCAAGCTCCTGGACCCCAACCATGACGTCTTCGCGGCTCACGCCCTTGGCGAATGCTTTGTCCTTCATCTTTTTTCGCACCGACCGCGCGTCCACGTCGTGGACGCTCCTCGTCGGCTTGACCAGCGCCGTCGCGGTGACCAACCCCGTCAGCTCGTCCACGGCGAACAGCGCGCGCGCCATGCGTGTCTCGCGCGCGACATTCGTGTACGCCGCGTGGCCGAGGATCGCCTGGAGAATGTCCTCCGGCCAGCCGCGCTCGCGCAGCAGGCGGACGCCCTCCGACGGATGTTCCACGCTCGGCGAATGCTCGGCGTTCGGAAACCGCTCGTAATCGAAGTCGTGGATCAAGCCGGCCAGCCCCCACCGGTCCGCGTCCTCGCCAAAGTGCTCGGCGTACGCCCGCATCGCGGCTTCGACCGACAACATGTGCTTTCGGAGGGAGTCGCTCGCGGTGTACTCGTGCATCAAAGCGAGCGCGTCCGCTCTCGCTGGGAGGGAGGAGGGGGAGGGAGAAGTCATCCCGTGAATATACCGCCCATCGACGCGTCTGCTCCTCTTCCGTTGCAGGTGCTACCATCCAACGATGCCGCACCTTCGTACGGTCGCGCTCGACAAAGGGGCCTCGAACTCCTCGGATCGTTTTCCGTTCACGGTGCCCATCATCCGCGAGCTCGGCGCGCTGTCCTTCGACAGCGACGTCACCTTCCTCGTCGGTGAAAACGGATCGGGAAAATCGACGCTCCTCGAGGCCCTCGCGCTCGCTGCGAAGCTTCCCACCGTCGGCAGCGAAAGCTCTGACCGCGACAAAACACTCGAGGCTCAACGCCAACTGGCTCGCGCCCTCAAGCTCACTTGGCGCGCCAAAGTGCACCGCGGTTTCTTTTTGCGCGCCGAGGACTTTTTCGGCTTTACCAAAGCTCTGGCAAAGCTGCGCGCCGATATGCTCGAGGATCTCGCGCGCATCGAGGTCGAATACAAGGACCGCGACTACGCGAGGGGCCTTGCACGGCTACCCGCCCTCAACACACTCCACGAGATGGAGCGTCGCTACGGGATCGATCTCGACGAGAACTCGCACGGCCAGAGCTTTCTCAAGCTCTTTCGCTCGCGTTTCGTGCCGAGCGGCCTCTACCTCCTCGACGAGCCTGAAGCGCCGCTTTCGCCACAAAGCCAGCTCGCGCTTCTCATGATGATCGGCGACATGGTTCAACAGGACGCCCAATTCATCATCGCCACGCACTCGCCGATCCTTCTCGGCTTCCCGAACGCGACGATCTATTCCTGCGACCGCGTCCCCATCGAGCG
>DASROF010000012.1:0-16786 GCA_035647075.1 Vicinamibacterales bacterium
ACCGCGCCGGCACCGCCGCTCCCGACCGCACCCGCTGCCCCGGCTTCAGCGCCCTCCAGTGCATCGACGGCACCGGCAACGCCGTCAACTGCCGTCAGCCGGCCGGCACCCGCAGCAGCCACGCCGGTGGCACCGACGCCGTCGGCCGCTGCGACGGAAGATGATCGCGCGAAAACCGCCGTCGCGATTGCGGCGGAGCTCGAGGACATTCGCGGCAAGCTCGCCGCAGGTCAGAACGCCCCGGCGATTGCAGCGCTCAATTTGTTCATCGAGGGGAATCCCGCGCACCGACTGACACCCGACGCGTATATGCTGCTCGGCCAGGCGTACGAAGCCACCAATCGCAACGATGAAGCAGTGGCGGCGTACGCGTCCGTCGCCGAGAAGTTCAGGACCAGTCCACGCGCGCCAGAAGCCTTGTTCCGTCAGGCGCAGCGTGTCTTGAAGTCGCGGCAGCAGCAGAAGGAGATGATCGCGCGCGACCTCTACACCACGGCGGCCGATACGTATCCGAAATCGGAGTGGGCGCCGCGCGCGCTCCTCGCCCGCGCGGAGATCGAAGACCGCCTGAAAGAGCGCGTCATGGACAAGGTGGTCGGCGCCTCTGTCCCATTCGAGCTGCTCACGTATCGCAGCCTTGCCGAGAAGTACCCGTCCTACTCGGAAGATGCGCTGTGGAAGATGAGCGAGATGCTCGAGGACCTCGACCGATACCCACTGCAGGCACAGGCGCTTACCGACCTGATCGCACGATTCCCGCAGACGAAGTACGAGGCCGCCTGGAAGCTGGGTGAGGTGCGCGAGAAGCGCTTGAAAAACAAGGCTGGCGCAGCCGAGGCCTACGCAAAGGTCCCCGAGACCTCATCGAAATACCGTGACGCCCAGAAGAAAGTAAAGGACCTGAGCCGCTGAGCGGGCTGTCGCTACCGCTCCACCCCGGACACGTGGCCGTTCCAGAAGTCGAGACACTGGCGCCTTGCCTCATGCATGCCGCCAAAGTTCTCGATCACGATGCGAATCTCGGTACCGTCCTCGAGTTGGCAGATCAGGGCCGCCGGTTTCTTCGCGGCGAGCGAAACGTGGAACGCCATGGCAAGAGCCACGGCGAGGAGTGCGGATCGAATCAGGCGTTGGGGCATACGGACAAGATGCCCGATGCTCGATCGTTTCGCAAGTCAAATCATCATGTTAGCGAGTGCTCAGTCTGCTGAAGCGATGACTTACGACGTTTCGTTCCACACATAGAGGAACTCTTCATCGCTCGCGGTGGCAACGGTCTGGCCCCTCTTGTGGGTAGCGCGATTCAGCGCCGACCGGACTCGCTCCTTGCTCTCAGCCAACTCCGCCAACGGCACTTTCAGCGCGATCCCCGGCTTGACCTGATCGAGGTCGGAGAGAATCCTCGTCACGATTTCCTTGTGCTTGCCGTTACGGCCCTGCGGAACGTCGGCCTGGGCCATCGACCTGAAATTCATCGGGACCTTCTTGCCCGGAGACGCCATCGAACACCCCCTGCAAAACCAATCGCTAAACTAACGTGACGTAATCGTATCACAATCATAACGCAAAAGTACCGGACCGCCTGAACGGACGTCACCGCCTCGCTACCGGCCGTGCGGATGCCGTAACCACCACACAAATCGCCCGCTCAAAGAGGCGACCCGTATCACCAGCGCCCTGCTACTGTTCGCAAATGACACGGAAGTCCCCCGCCACCCAGAAGTCGACGACGCACTACGAGCAGATTTCCGTGGACACCGTGAAGAAGATCGTCGAGTCGGACCATGAGCCCAAAAAAGCTCCAGCGCGACGAGACCCCGCGACCGGGCAGCGGTCTGCGGATGCGGGACATTTCCACGGCGTGCAGTTCTACAACGACCCGGATACGCTGTGCCGCATCGTCGGCGGTTTCATCGGTGAAGGCCTCGAACAGGGCGCCCTGGCCGTCGTCATCGGGACGCCTGACCACACGGCGCGACTCGACTCGTGCCTGCAGCGCCGCGGCATCGACGTCGCTGCGCTGAAGCGCAGCGGCCATCTCACCACACTCGATGCGCGCGCCACGCTGCAGCTCTTCATGACCGACGGGGTGCCGAACCCTGCCGCCTTCCACCGCACGATTGGAGGCGTCCTGACGATCGTGCGGCGTGGACGCGAGCATTGCGCCGTCCGCGCCTATGGCGAAATGGTCGATCTGCTCTGGAAAGACGGTCGTGAGTCGGCGGCGATCCGCCTGGAAACGCTGTGGAACCAGTTAGGCGGCACGCACGATTTCGATTTGCTCTGCGGCTACTCGATGGGAAATTTCTATAAAGGTGCCGCACTCGACGAGATCAAAGACCAACACTCCCACCTTGTCGACGATGACGGCCGCCACACCGTCTCACCTGCCGGCAACGTCATCAGCACCTGATCACCTCCCTTGCAGCCGTTCCGTGAACGGTCGGCTGCACCGGACGGTTTCACCCGATCCCGGCGATGGTGATATTCATATCTGGTCTGCTGGCGTCACTGCCTGTCCATTTCCCGCCTGCGACCGGAGGACTTCGATGACACGCATTGCCCTTGTCGGGATTCTGCTTGCTGGCGCGCTGTTCGCCCCGACGGCGGCGGTCGCCCAGGTTGCCTGCTCGCGCGAAGGGCTGCAGCGCGCGGTGGACCTCTATATCGCCGCGCAAACGAAGGGCGATACGTCTGGTCTGCCGCTGCCGATGGGCGTCGGGTACATGGAGAACGCCGCTAACGCCGACATCAACAAGGGCGTGATCAAGACGCCGATGAAGATCGATCATCATCGCAGCCTGATCGACCCGTCGACGTGCCAGACGTTCACGGAAGTCATCGTCGCCGACAAGGCAAATCCGTACGTCCTCGGCACCCGCCTCCGCGTCAACCACGACAAGATCGCCGAGATCGAAATCCTGTGGACGACGACCGGCTACTGGCTGTTCAACGCCGACGCGTATCTGCAGTGGTCGTCAACGGAGAAGTGGGGCACGATTCCGGCCAATCAGCGCGACACGCGCGACACGCTCGTTGCCGCGGCGAATGCGTACCTCGATGCGTTTCTCGAGGGGAAGAAGGACCTGGTGCCGTGGGGCCATCCGTGTCAGCGCACCGAAGGCGGCGCGCATACCGGTAAGGGCGTGCCCGAGGATAGCTGCGACGTCGGCGTTCCGAGCGGCGTCAACATCGCCAATCGGCGTTTCATCGTCGACCCGACCATCGGCGCCGTGGTCGCCTTCTGCACGTTCGGCGCGGGAAACGCGAACGGTGGAAGCGGCTCACCTGATACCCATCTGTTCAGGGTCGAGAATGGCAAGCTGCGCTACGTCCACACGCTGACGCATCTGCTGCAATCGAGCTTCCGCGGCGGTGGTGCTGGAGGCCGGGCCGGCGGAGCGGGCGCACCCGCGGCCGGAAGAACCGGCGGAGCGCCACCGGAGACGCAGAAGTAGAGCTCTGGTCGACCCGGGGCGCCGACGCGTCTCCTTCGTTACTTGACGGACTCGGCGCCGGCGGGCTCCCTGAATGGCTCCATCTCGATGCGCTGATAGCGCACCTCGAGGATCTCCAATTGATCCGTCCCGCCCGGCGCTCGAAGGATCGGGCGATCGCCGGGTCCGCTCTTCATCAACGCACGCGCGAGCGGCGACACCCAGCTGATGTAGTGGCGTTCCAGATCGACCTCGTCGGCGCCGACGATCGTGGCGGTGCGCTCCTCGCCGGCGGCGTTAGCGTAGCGCACGGTCGCGCCGAAGAAGACGTGTGTGGCGGCGCGGCCGCTTCTCGGATCCTGTGGGTTGACCACTTCCGCCGCGTCGATGCGCTTGGTGAGAAACCGAATGCGCCGATCGATCTCGCGGAGCCGCCGCTTGCCGTACTGATAGTCGGCGTTCTCACTGCGATCGCCGTTACTGGCCGCCCACGACACAACCTGTGTCACCGCGGGGCGTTCTCTCGTCAGCAGGAAGCGGCGTTCGTCGACGAGCCGCCGCAGGCCATCCGGCGTGATGTAGTTTTTGACCTTCTTGACTTCGACCGGCCCAGGGTCCGGCTTTCGCGTAAAACCCTTCCGCATACCCCTCTCACGTTACACTCTCCGCCAGATGAGACTGGTCGATGCGTTGATTCTTGCGATCGGGGCAATCCTTGTCGTCTTCGCATTGATGGGCGCACTGCCATGGTTGTACGGCGTGGCGTTCATCGTCGCCGCATGGTGGCTCCGGCACTGGACGCGAGCCCAGAGGCGCCGCCCGGAAGAGCCGTAGCCGGCGATAAGGACAGCCAGGTATCGATTGACGCGACAGCGATGCGCGCTCGAATCGTGATCAGATCGATCGTGACGATTAGCCGGTATCTATCGGCCGACGTGCGGTTGCCGCTCGTGACGAAGCGCGAGCCGCACTCCGACATAGACGAGCAGGATCGTCCAGGCAGCCTTCACGACGACGATCGTCGCGGCAGTTACAACTTCCATGTTCACCTCAATCGCTGGAAATGATACTCGCTCACAACCAGGTACCGCCCTGACGCTCCGTCGGTTCCTGCGTAGCGGCGTCGAACTCGTGGATCCAGCCCAGATGATGCAGCGCGCCCTCGAATGTTCCGAGGCGCGCATTGCGCCGATCAGCGTTCTCGCCATCGGGCAGATGCAGCACGTCCGGAACGCTGATCGACGCGAACTGCACCTTGCGCGTCCGGCCGCGGCGCATCGTCTCGTAGCGCTCGAGCGCGTCTGCGAGTGGTCGTACGCCGCATTCACCCAGGCAGGAAGCGAGCACAACGGCGTCCTCGATCGACTGGTTCGCCCCCTGACCATGGTGCGGCGCCAGCTGGTGTGCCGCGTCGCCAAGCAGTGTCACCCGTCCCCTGGTCCAGCGACCAAGCGGCGGACGATGGAACAGACCCCAGCGATTGCTGATCGGATGTGCGGTAATCATCTCGACCACCGCCGGATGCCACTGCGCGAAATGCCGCAGCTGCTCCCCTTCTCTCCCAGGCATCGTCCAGTCGCGGTACGGCCATGGTGACGGCTGGCGTTCGACGAGCAGAAAGTTGATGTCGCCGTTGCCCATCGGGTAGTGCAGCAGGTGACCGCCGGGCCCCATCCAGAATTGCAACGCGGTGGGATCCGGCAGACGCGGCAGCTGGTCGATCGGCACAATGCCGCGAAAGCCGCTGCACCCTGAATACAGCGCATCGTCGTAGCCGAGCATCCATTGCCTGACGAACGAGCGTGCGCCATCGGCGCCGATGACGAGATCTGCCTCACTCGACGTGCCATCGTCGAAGCGCACGCTGGCACATGCGCCACTGTCGTCGATATCAACCAGCCGTTTGTTCAGGTGAATGCGATCCAGTCCGGCCGCGGAAGACAGAACCGCTTGTAAATCGGCGCGATGAATCCCCACGTAGGGCGCGCCGAAGCGCTGCCGGTACGCCGCGCCTACTTCATGCTTGCCAATGAGCCGTCCGTCGCGCCCATCCCGGTAAATCAGGTGGGATACCTCGGACCAGCGCGAGGCCAGGTCCCCGTCGTGTCCGGCTTTAGCTGGACCAGAGTCTCCGTAGTGTCCGCCTTCAGGCGGACCCGAAGTTGAGGCCAGTCCGAACTCCTCGAAGAAACGAGTGGCGTTGGCCGAGAGCGCGACGGCTGCGCCAACCTCACGAAGTTCCGCAGTCTGCTCGTAGATGTCAACGTGGATGCCGTATCGGCGCGCGGCGATCGCAAACGTCAACCCGCCTATTCCCGCGCCGATGACGGCTATTCGACGGGTGCCCGCTGCGCTCATGTCGAGCGGATTCTACTTCGGCCATAATTCGCCGTGACTTTCCAACGCCTGCACCTCTTATCTGCGACGCGCGCGATGCTTCTGATCGTTGCGGTGATCATCGCGCTGTCGGCCGGCTTGTCGGCGCAGTCGGCGCCGCAGGCACCCGATACACCCGCCGCGGGGCAAGCCGCATCAGGCGATCGCGTGGCGGTGCCGGCGCCGACGGCTCAGGCGCTTGCCTATCACCGCAGCGGCACCGTTCTCTGGGTGCTCGATAACCTGTGGGCCCTGCTGGTCCCCGCCGTCCTCCTCTGGACCGGGTTTTCGGCGCGCATGCGCGACTGGTCGCGCAAGATCGGCCGCAAGTGGTTCTTCGTCATCGCGGTCTACTGGGTGTTCTTCGTCGTCCTGAATACCGTCGTCGATCTGCCGCGCGTCTACTACGAAGACTTCATCCGGCAGCATGCGTATGGACTGTCGAATCAGACGCTCGGCAAATGGGCAAGCGATCAGGCCGCCAACTTCGGCGTGACGCTGGTGCTCGGCGCGCTCGTCCTGTGGGTGCCGTACCTGATGCTGAAGTGGAGCCCACGGCGCTGGTGGCTCTACACCGCGATCCTCGCGGTGCCGTTCATCGTCTTTGTTCAGCTGATCCAGCCGATCTGGATCGATCCACTCTTCAACAAGTTCGGACCGATGCGGGACAAGGCGCTCGAAGCGGAGATCCTGCAGCTCGCCGACCGCGCCGGCATCGAGGGCGGGCGTGTCTTCGAAGTGGCGAAGAGCGTGGATACCAAGGCGCTCAACGCCTATGTCAATGGATTCGGTGATACCAAGCGCATCGTCCTGTGGGACACGATCCTCAAGGCGCTCGATCGGCGGCAGTTGATGATCGTGATGGGTCACGAGATGGGCCATTACGTGCTCCATCACATCTGGAAGCTGATGGGAGTGGTTGCCCTGACGATCCTGCTCCTCCTCTATTCCGTGTATCGGCTATCGGGAGTGCTCCTCGCTCGCCACGGGCCACGCTTCGGCTTCACATCGCTCGCGGACGTCGCCTCACTGCCACTCATCCTGCTGGTTGCCGGTGCAGTGTCGCTCGTCACCGATCCGCTCACGCTTGCCTACTCGCGTCACCTCGAGCACGAGGCCGACCGCTTCGCGCTGGAGATCACCCACGACAATCACGCGGCCGCCACCGCATTCGTGATCCTGCAGCAGGAGAATCTCGGAGTGCCGAGGCCGGGATGGCTCTATACGTGGTTCCGCGAGAGCCATCCTCCGCTTGGTGAGCGAATCGACTTCAGCAACGACTACCGGCCGTGGGAGACCAACCAGGCGCAGGTCTATGCCGATCGCTTCAAGTAAATGAGCGTCTAGTCGGAGACGAGGCGCCAGCCGACAGCCCAGTTCTGGGCCCGCATCTGGTCGCTCCAGCGGAGTGCGCTGCTCCAATCGTTGAAGTCTCGAGAACCCAGCGGATGGTCATTGAGGAACCAGAGGACGACGGCGCCGTCTGGACGCGGCCGAATCATGGCGTGACACGTCAGGCCATCGGACCGCTGCATCCTCCACATGACGGTCGGCTCGTCGTACGATCGCGGGAAGGATGTTCCAAGCACACCCCGCGGATGGGCAAACGCGATACCAGCACCGACCTCTTGCAACCTGCGGCGCCGGTCACAAAAGTCTGTCTTTGGTAGACAAAGATGACGCAATCCTCAGCTAGAGGACGTCTCTCAAGCGGACTTCTCAGGTTGTCTTTTCGGCCAGATCCGCCACGTCAGGTAGACGACAAAGGCGACTGCTGCCACTCGCGCCGCCCACCAGACGTCGACCTGCACGGCGAGTACGTTGCTGCCTCTGGCCATCACACGCGGCATCAGTACGATCTGGGCGTACATCAGCTGGCCGAGCAGGAAGGCCGCACCGGCGATGAATGCCACGAGCAGCGCGACGCCAATGGCCTTTACGTAGACCATCAGATGCGCGGCTGACGGCTCATGCCGTTGGTCCCGGCGCTCCGTCTTCGATGACGCGCACGCAGTTCTTCATCTTCGCGTAGAGCTTTGATATCTGCTGGTCCCTGAGCGCTGTTGATTATAGGGCGGTCGATGCGATGAGGGAGAACCGCGGAACTCTTCGCCGGTGCCGCGGGCTATTTCGCGCCCATGGGTGTCTTGCAGCAACTCTGTCCGACCAGTGCGCTGTTCCCCACCGGCTCGACATATGCACTTCTTGAACATAGCCGTCCACTCAAACGAGCGTGAATGGCGCGTCTGAAGGAGGCGCGTATGGCGGTTCTGGAAGTCTTCGCGCACTTGACCGTTCGACCAGGACAGCTGGAGGGATTCAAACAGCAAGCAGCGGAGTGCGTTCGGCTCACGAAGGAAAAGGACACACGGACACTACGCTACGACTGGTTCCTCTCGAGCGATGGCACGGAGTGCGAGGTCCACGAGGCATACACCGGACCCGATGGGTTGATCGAGCACAACAGCCACATTCTCGAGGCCCGCAACAAGCTGTTCAAAGACTACGCGGACAATCACTTCATGACCGTGTACGGTGACCGATCGCAGCCACTGATCGATTTGTTCAAGGCGCACGGCGTCGGGTTCAAGTGGTTCGACTTTGTTCAGGGACTCTAGTCGCACATCCGCGGACAGTCGGGAGGTAAGGCTATGACACCAACGACTCTCGATTCCAAGGTGCACGACTTCCTCGCTCAGAAACGGATTGCCGTTGCGGGGGTCTCGCGCACCAAAGGCAAGCATCCTGCCGGCAATCTGATCTACCAGCGGCTGAAAACCACCGGCCACGAGGTGTTTGCGGTGAATCCGCACATGCAGACTTTCGAGGGCGACCGCTGTTATCCGGATCTGAAGTCAATTCCCGGCGGCGTGGACGGGGTGGTGATCGTCACGCGACCTGAGCTCACCGAGCGCCTCGTGCACGACTGCGTCGATGCAGGAGTCCGTCGCGTCTGGATGCATCAGTCGCTGGGCAAGGGCACGAGCGTCTCGCCGACGGCTGTCGAGTATTGCCAGCAGCACGACGTCAGCGTGATTGCCGGCGCCTGCCCGATGATGTACGGCGACGGCGTCGACGTTGGACACACGTGCATGCGCTGGTTCCTCAAAGTCACGGGAGGGCTTCCGGCATGAGCCACCGCCGACAGATCGCGTGGATCATCATCCTCGTCGTGGACGTCGCGTACCTCGTGTGGGGTGCAATGGCGGCCGCATCGCCCGCCGGCCTGCTCGGCCCTGGCGGCAAGGCGATTCTCCCCGCCGGCTACGAAGGCTATTCCGGCGGTTCCTGGGCGGAGCTGGTGCGCACGTCACCGATGACCGCCAACTACCTGATCGTGCTGTTCCGGACCTACGGCATCCACTGCGCGGTCTTCGGATTGATGGGAAGCCTCATCGCCGTAACAGCCTTCCGCCGCGGTGAACGCTGGGCGTGGTGGACGTTGCTTGCCAGCAACACAATGGCACTCGTGTCGGCCATGCGGTACGACTGGATCGTGAATGCCATCGGCCCATTCGAGCTCACCGAATACCTTGGGCTCGCGTTGGTCCTGGGGGCTCTCGCGGTCACCGCGCCTTTCGTCGCAGCCGCGAGACCGGTTCGACGGACGGCCTGATACGGCGCCCGACTTCCACCGAACGACCTCAGTTGTTCTCGGTGGGACGGTCGATGCGCTCGATGACCAGCACGTCGGCGAGTTCGCGCTCGGCATCAAGCTTCAGCCCAAGCTGCTCCGGCAGCGCGGTGAAGATCGAGGGCGCGCCGGGATCGACCGACGCAGCTCCAGGGATCGAATCGCCTGAAAACCTCAACTCCATGTCGTAGGTACCCGCGAGTCCAGTACGATCGACGACGGGGCGTCCAACGATCAGCGAAATGAGCGGCGCCAGCTGCCCCATCGGCACGCCAACGAGCTTGACGCCGCCGCCAGTGCCTCCCTGTACACCGCATTGGATCGCCAGCGGGTTCGCCTCTCCGCGCGGCCCTTTGCAGATGGTGGTTGACGGCTTCAGGTTCGGCCCGAGCTGGCCGTCCGCTCGTACCTTGACCAGCGCGTAGCTCTGGAGCTCGCGCTTCTCGATCTTCGCGATGAGTTTGAAGCGATCTTCAAGCAGTGCTCGCAGCATCGGCCGCATCTGCTCGACTGCGGTCATCCCCTCGGGCGGACGCGCCTGGATGTCGAAGCGCTCGACGTTCGTCCAGTCCGGGTGCCCGACGATCCGCGATGGCGTGTTGATGTTGTAGGCGAGCTGCACGATCGCCCGAAGCGGCACGTTGATCAACGTGACGCCGCCCTGCCAGCTGATCGTGACTTGTGTCGCGCCGGTCTTGTTCGCCTTGACCGAGGCGACGTCGAAGACCGCCGGTGTCGGCGCCTGCGCGTACGTGGCTGTGGACGCCACGAGGGCTACCAGCCAGATAACGATTCGTTTACGCCTCATTGCCACAAAATATCGCACATGACCCCGACCCTGGTGGTACCGGTCTGGAGGTGCGGAACGCGACGCTCGATGGCGGGCGCATAATCCGGTCATGGCAATGCTCGAAGCCTGCCTCCCTGATAGCCGGCTGCTGGCGTGTGTCCTCGTCCTCGCGTGCTCGGTCGCAGGCACACGAGGCGCCTCGCTGCAATCAACTGACAAGCGTCAGGAGCGCTTGCAGGCAGCCGTCGCCCGCGTCTACGACACCCGCGTCCTGCACCGCATCGACATCGTCATCGCGCCGGACGATGCACGCGCGATTCTGAATCGGACCAGCGATCGGGTGCGCTGTACATTCACGTTTGATGGCGTCGTCCTGAAAGACGTCGGCATCCGCCAGGCCGGCGGCACGTTCAATCGCTTCGTCTCCATCGATGAGAAGCCCACGCTGAGCGTGAAGTTCGACGACTTCGTGGACGGACAGGAGCTTCACGGCCTCGAGAAGATGGTGCTCAAGGACGGGCGACAGGATAGCGGCTTCGTCGGCGAGCACCTGACCTACGAAGTCTACCGCCGCGCCGGCATCGCCGCGCCGATGACCGCGCATGCTCACGTGACGATCAACGGCACAGACAGCGGCATCTACGTCATGCGGGAACCGATCAACAGGGATTTCCTCACGCGGAATTTCGGCAGGGCGTTTTCACAAGGCAACATCTACGAGCTGAACTACCAGCCCGATCCGATGGTCGCGCCGCAGCGGATCCGGCTCAAGGACGAATCCGAACAGAAGCGTGTTCGGACAGAGCTGTTAGGCGCAGCGGATGCGGTGATGAACGCGCCGCCGGAGACCTTCGTCACCGCTGTGTCCAGGTATCTCGATCTGGATCGCTATATCACCTACTACGCCGTGGAAGTCGTTACCAGCAATTACGACGGCTTCTCGTTCAACGTCAACAACGCGTACCTCTATGCACACCCGAAAGACGGCCGCCTGATCATGATTCCGTACGGCGCCGACTCGTCCTTCTGGGCCGAAGCGCGCATCACGAAGATACGGAGCCCGCTTCAGTCGCCGAGAGCGGCGCTCGCGCGGCGCGTGCAGTCAATCCCGGAGCTCGCGCAGACATTTGCGGCCGAAGCGGCGAGGATCGGTCGTGAACCGGTGTGGGACAAGAAGGTGCTGCTCGAGCGCCTGGCCCAGGTCGATCGGATTCTCGCGACGGCGCCCGCCACGGGCAGGACTGCGGTCGATGTGAAGAGATTCGCGGACTACCGGCCCGTGATCGAGGCGTTCATCAACGCCGGGGGCACCAATGGCAGTGCCGCCCTGCCGTGATCACCTGTAAAAGTGAGGTTGGTTAACGCTTTTTCCCACAGCACCCGAAACCTAAGTGTTCGCGGAACCGCTCCGACCAAGACATCCGGTGCAATCCAGTGCATAACCGTAGCGGCTCACTCGATATATTCCGGAGAGCAACGTGAAGAAGCTGCAGAAGAACGAAGGATTCACCCTGATCGAGCTGCTGATCGTCGTGGCGATCATCGGCATCATCGCGGCCATCGCCGTTCCCGGCCTGCTGCGTGCGCGGCAGTCGGGTAACGAAGCGTCGGCCATCGGTTCCGTTCGCGCGATCAACAGCGGCGAGACGGCGTTTGCGTCGAGCTGCGGCGGCGGCGGATATGCGCAGAGCAACGCGGACCTGGCGAAGGCGCCGGCCGGCGGCGCGCCGTTCATCTCGCCCGACCTCGAGAAGGCGGATGTCGCGGCCACTGCCAAGAGCGGCTACATCGTCGACGTGAACGACAACGCGGACGCGGGTAACCGCGACGTACTGGCGGCGGCGAATACCTGCAACGTCGCGGCGGCGGCGTCGCGTGCCATGTTTCACGTAGCGGCCGACCCGATCAGCCGTGGCCAGACGGGTACGCGCTCGTTCGCCACCGACCATCGCGGCACGATCTACTACAGCAACACCGCGACGATCGCCAACCCGATTCCGGCGGCGCTCACCGACTTCATCCAGTAGTGGCAGTGGGGCGCAGGCCCCACTGCTCCTTGGACTCGTCGTACACTCAACCAGCAACTGAATGACGTACCAAGCCGCAGTCGGCGCGCTCGCCGGGCTGGCACTGATGCTGGCAGTCGTCGCCGCATACGTGGTGCTGGCGCGGCGCTATCGCCTGCTCTGGCATCCGCTCGTCATCGTCGCTGCCGTCGGGATCGTCAGCGTCGTCGTTTCGGTGTCGGGCGAGTTGTTGTTCCGTGATGGATGGGCGGGTGTACCCGTCATGGCGCGCCGTTCCGCAGTCGGCGGCTTCGGTTGGGGCGTGATCATCGCGGCCGTTGTCTGGGTCGGCCGGCGCGCACTCGGCTTATCGACAAAGACCTAATTGGCCGCAGGCGGTTGCGCGCGCTCGACCGTGACGAGCCTGAAGGGAGCAGCCTGGCAGGATCGTCCTCGACTGTCGGCTTGCCGCTCATGCAGGTGCCGTCCCACACCTTGACGTTCGGACCGAGCGTGCCGTCCGCGCGGTCCACGACGATGGTGTTCATGTCGACCGTCTGGTTCTGGATGCGCAGCTTCAAAGCAAAGCGCTCTTCAAGGACGGCTTACAGCATCAGGCGGAACTCGCGCGGCGTTGGGTGACACTGTTGTACTGGACGAAGCCGTTGAGAAACATCGGCGTAGAAAAGGACGCGTCCACGCGCAGAGAGGCCAGCGTCGTTCCGCATCTCGTTCATAGGTAGCCCCGCTACCCACTACCTCGCATGAACGCTATCCGGTTCGTGTTACCCGATTAAGACGAGTCGCGGCTCTCCCCTACCATAGCAGCGGATGAAACCACTCACACAGGTCGCAGTGTTCGTTGCGCTCGTCTTTGCCGTGCCCTGGCTGGTCGCCCCGTTGCTGCCGCAACAGCCGCAGAGCACCTGGGAACTGATCCTGTCCTACCTGCCGGGCGTATGGGCACCGACCGTGATTGCCCTGGTGATGATGACGCTCACCGGCGGTCTCGCAGGGCTCGCCCGAGAACTGTCGGAGCGTTTCCGCGTCGCCTCTGGTACGTGGTCGCTTGCTTCGGCAGCCACGCCAGCGCTCGTGACCGCAGCCGGGTTGCTTATCGCGCGAGCGGCAGGAGACGGACAATCCTTCATTCCGGCCTCCGCGTTCGGGACCGTCGTCCTCAATGCCGTAACCACAGGAGCCGTTGGAGAGGAGCTGGGCTGGCGGGGCTTCGTGCTGTCGCGGCTTGGCGAACGGATGTCACAACGCGCGGCGGCCATCGTCATGGCCGCCTTGTGGGCCTTGTGGCATCTGCCGATTTTTCTGTTTCCCGACTCGCCCTACTCGACATGGCCGATCGTGCCAGCCCTGCTCAGTATCGTGGCGTTCGGGCTGTTCATGGCCGCACTGTTCTCCGCCACGCGGGGTTCGGTGATCCCCACCATGCTGGCGCACCTGTCGTGGAACATCACACTGGGAGTCGGCGGGGTTCAGCTGTCCTCGAACATCTTCTGGTGGACGCTTGCGGGGCTGTTCGCACTGAGCGCCGTGTGCGTCGGATCGTTGGAACGCGCCTCCCGCAAGCCTCAAATAGCGAGAGTCTGACACTGACTCACAGCCAGGTCGCGAGTGTCGCTACTCGTCACCTGTATGCGGGCGTCGAAGCCGTACCGACGCGGTAACATGCCCTGGATCGGAGCGACTTGAGTTCTTGACGCAGGCTGTTCCCCGGGCCATCATCGCGCCGTGAGAGCGCTCTGGCCGGCGATACTCCTGTCCGTATTGGTGACTGGTCCCGCAATGGTCCGCGCCCAGTGGCTGAACTACCCGACTCCGGGCATTCCGCGACTGGCGAACGGCGCTCCCAACCTGAAGGCACCAGCGCCGCGCACACCTGACGGCAAGCCGGATTTTTCCGGCATGTGGTTCGCCAACGTCCCGTCGAAGGACTACTGCAAGGAAAAGGATTGCATCCAGGAAGAGCGCATGGCGCGCGAGCAGATCAACCTGGGGATCAAGCTGAAGGACGGCCTGCCTTACACCGAGTGGTCGAAGGAGCAGATGAAAGAACGGCGCGCCAACGGCGGCCGTGAAGATCCGCATAGCTACTGCCTGCCACCAAACTTTCCGCGCGCCTGGACGCTGCCGCAGCACACCCGGATCGTGCAGACGCCCGGCATGATGGTGATGCTGCATGAATTCAACGCGGCCTACCGCGAGGTGTACCTGGACGGGCGGCCGCTGCCCGTCAATCCGAATCCGACGTGGAACGGCTACTCCACCGGGCACTGGGACGGCGACACCCTGGTCATCGACACCAACGGCATCCGCGACGACATGTGGCTCGATATCCAGGGCAGTCCAATCACCGAATCCGCGCGGGTGACCGAGCGGCTGAAGCGTCTCAATTTCGGGCTCATGCAGGTCGAGATCGCGGTGAACGATCCCAAGGCGTACACCAGGCCCTGGTCGGTGACGATCGAAATGGCCGTGCAGGTGGACACGCAGATGCTCGAAGAGATCTGCATGGACAACGAACGCGACACGAAGCTCTACAAATGACTCGCGCACATCGCCTGTCAGTTCTTGTCGTTGGGATTTGGGTTTTGGGATTTGGGTCGGATTCCGCCTGGGCCCATCATTCCCAATCGGAGTACGACTCACGCGCCAAGGTGGACGTCGAGGGCACGGTGACCAAGCTGGAATGGAAAAGCCCGCACGCGTGGGTCTATCTGGACGTGACCAGCGACAAGGGCGACAAGGTGAACTGGAGCTTCGAGCTGCCGAGCCCGGTGACCTTGATGCGTCGCGGATGGACGCGCGATTCGCTGAAACCCGGCGATCGCATCAAAGTGTCCGGCGCTCGAGCCAAGAACTTTCCCACCATCGCCCTCGCCAACTCGATCAAGGATGGCAACGGTAAGCCGGTGTTCACCGGCGTCACGCAGATCTACGAGCCGGAATCGGAGTCCAAAGAATCCAAGTAGACGGCTGTCGGACTGAGATTCTCAACGAGAACTTAAACGGCCACTTTCGGGGGCACTTCCGGAACGGTCGTGCTACGCACAGACGTCAGCAACGCCGGTCACCCAGCGCTGTGCTTGCAACCGCAAGTCTCTGATACGTCATACGTTTACCGACGCGGGCCGCCTCGGGCATCGTGCTTGCCACCGATGGGGAGTGAGGAGGCTCGACCATGGCAGACAGCGCACGCACGATCCGTCGGACAACGCGTGGGTTGATCGTCGCTGCGGCGATCCTCGTGCCCTTTGTTCCCATTCAGAGTGCGGGGCGCGACGCCGCCGGTATTTCGGCGGCACGAGTGGATCGACCGGTGACGATTCCCGCAGGAACCACGCTGCGTCTGCGCGTGAATCGCGGGTTTGGCTCTGATATTTCTCGCGTCGAAGATCCGGTATCCGCGACGCTCGCGCGGTCCGTCGTGATCGGTGGTCGGACCGTGCTGCCGGCGGGCAGCAGCGCGTCGGGCTTTGTCTCCGAGGCCACCCGGCCGGGCAAAGTCAAAGGACGTGGTCGCGTCGCTGTGCGCTTCACGCGGATTACCCCCGCAAGCGACACGGCGAGTTACGCGATGCATACGCGCTCGTGGATCGCGGTTGCGCCGGCTACGAAGAAGAAGGATGCGTTGACCATTGCTCTTCCCGCAGCTGGCGGCGCCGGACTCGGCGCATTGATCGATGGGAAGAAAGGGGCTGGAATCGGCGCGGCCATCGGCGGCGGCGCCGGCACCGCGGCCGTCCTGACCACGCGCGGCAAGGACGTGCGAGTCGGTCGAGGCGCGGTACTGAGTGTTCGCCTGAACAGCCCGCTGACGATTAACGTCGACGAGCAGTGAGCAACGAGCGATTCAACTGATGGACCTTGGCCCAAGGACGGACCAAGCACCAAGGACGGGCCTTGGACCAAGGACCACGGACGGACCAAGCGCTAAGCACTAAGAACCAAGGACTTCGACGATCTCGCGATGCCCCATCTTCTCGGCCCACGCGCGCGGTGTGGCCCACGACTCCGCGTCCGGCTCGATCGGATCGATGCCGCGGCGCAGCAGTTCCTTGACGATCGGTACACGGCCCCAGCGGCATGCCCAGCCGAGCGGCGTGCTCTTCAGCAGGTCATCGCGGACGTCAGTGCGCGCGCCGGCGTCGAGCAGCGTCACCGCGAACGCCAGCGCCTCGTCCTCTGTGATCCAGCCCGACGCGCCGTCGTGGAAGCCCATGGCCATCACGTCGTGCAGGATGGTCCGCCCGAACGAGCCGCGGACATTGGCGTGGCAGCGCGCGAGGATCAGCCGGAAGCTCTCCAGGTAGCCGCTCCGTCTCGGCTGCCAGAGCGGAGACTCGATCCAGGGCACATAGCTCCAGAAAGCGAGCGGACCTTTCAGCGCGCTGTACCACCGCTGATCGTCCGGAGGCCAGTCAAGACGCGCGAGCGCGAGGCGGATGATCTCGGGCTCGCCGCAGTCGCCGCCCAGGAAATCCTGTGCGACGGTTCCGCCCTGCGACACCGCGCCAGGTGGAAGCCG
>DASROF010000013.1:0-23346 GCA_035647075.1 Vicinamibacterales bacterium
TCAGGTGGACGGCCAGCCGTGCACGCTGTCGAAGTTCCGTGCGAGCACCAACTACCAGACACTCAGTCAGCGCGTGAATTACACCTGCACGCGGCCGAACAAGCAGACCTACTCGAACATCGAGGTGGTCAGCTGGCAGTATGCGTGGAACGAGGACACGCCGGGCGCGGAGATCGCCGGAACAAAGGGCAAGGTTGCCGCGATGCCGGCGGCCGTGCAGGAGCGGCTCATTCGTATCTGGGCCAGTCCGCAGGGTGCGCCGAAGGCTGCGCTCGCAGGGACGATGGACACATGGACGCTCGGCGCCAACCCGGGCACGGTGATTGCCGATGGCGTCGACAAGGTGGGCAACACGTCGGTGGCGTGGGAGGCGGGCAAGCCGGTGATCACGTTCCCGATTCCCGGCGTTGCCGGCGCAACGGGTAAGGCCACCCTCGACGCGAAGTACATGACCGAGAAGGTCGTCGTCACGCAGGGAGCCACGACAACCGAGTTCACCTACAGCGACTACAAGGACTGGAACAACCCGCTCAACAAGATCGAAGTCTTCTACGCCGGCAGATTGACCGAGCGCAAGAACGGCGCGGTCGTCCGCGATTTGACGACGAACGAGACCGAAACGGGCAATGTGTATGTGGTTGCGCCCGTGCCGCCAAGCGTACAGAAGGCGATGACCGTCACGGCGAAGGCGCCCGCGATCGTGTTTGCCAAAGCGGAGCCGGCAACGAACACGACGGCACCGACACCGCGGATCGGCGGGCATCCCGATCTGACGGGTAACTGGGCCGTCGCCAACAACGGCTGGATTGGCAACTACATGGGAAACGGCGGTCGCCGATGCGGCCCAACTCAGGTGCCCCCGTGTAACAGAGCCACCAACCAGACCCGGGATTTCGAACTCTACTCACCTTCGCGGTTCGGCCAGTTCGGTCGTCCGCTGTACAAGCCGGAGTACTGGGACAAAGTGCAGCAGCTCGACATGTGGACCAACAAGGAAGATCCGGTCATGACCTGTCAGGCGCTGGGCGTTCCGCGCCAGGGCGCGCCGCGGCGCATCTGGCAGACGGAGAACGACATCACTTTCCTCTATATGGGCGGCGATGCCGGCGGCGGATATGGCGAGTATCGAATCATGCCGACCGATGGCCGTGAGCACCCGCCAGACGCCAAGTTCGAGTTGAATTACATGGGGAATACGGTGGGAAAATGGGAGGGTGACACGCTCGTGCTCGACTCCATCGGCTTCATCGACACGACCTGGATCGGCCGCGGCGGCTACTTCCATTCGGAGAAGATGCACGTCGTGGAAAAGTTCAGACGTGAAGGCGATGCGGTCTTCTACGACGTGACGCTCGAGGATCCGGAGGTGCTGGCGGAGCCGCTGGTGTTCCCGACTCGCATCATGCGACGGAACACGACCGCGGCCGCGGGCCTCATTCGAGAGCGTGGCAACTGTGAGACGACCTTCGAAACCGAAGCGGCCGCGACACAGATTCGGCATTGAGCACGAAGGGCACGAAGAGATCGAAGTTCACGAAGATAGAGATAGCGTGGAGATGCACAACATGACTAAATGGATGTCGCGATTCGTCGTCCTGTGCGCGTTCCTGCTGGCGAGTGCCTCGGTGTACGCGCATCACTCCCTCGCCGGCGTGTACGCGCTCGGCAAAGAGGCCAAGGTCCAAGGCGCGTTCAAGGCGTTCCGGCTCGTCAATCCGCACTCGACGATGAAACTCGACGTCAAGGGCAAGGATGGCAAGACGGTGGAGTGGACGTTCGTCGGCGGCAGCGTCCAGGCGATCTCGAGGCTCGGCCTCAAAGACGGTCCGAATGCGCTCAAGCCCGGCGATGAAATCACCGTGACGATCGTGCCCGCCATCGACGGCAAGAGCCCGGTCGGGCTGCTGTCGGCGATTACCTACGCCGATGGGCACACCGTCCGATTCCGCTCGCCTGATGAATAAACCCGAAGCGTCGTCGGCCCTGGCCTGATCTGTCGGGCGGCTCTCCCATCTGCGGGGTCCGCCCGATAGTCGCGACTGGGAATGGGACCCCAGCTATCTGATGAAGGTCCCGAGCTGCAGCTCGCGCATCGCCTGCCGCAGTTCCGCCTGCGTGTTCATCACGATCGGCCCGTACCACGCGACTGGCTCCTCGATGGGCTGACCAGAAACCAGCAGGAACCGGATCCCCTCATCGCCCGACTCGACGACGATCTCGTCGCCGCTGTCGAAGAGCACGAGCGATCGATTGCCAAGGTCATACTCGCCGTCTTTCAGCTCGTTGCGGACCGCGCGCGGCTCGGAGGCGTCGCGGAACGTGCCGCTCCCGGCGAACACATACGCAAACGCGTGACGCGAGCTCTCAACGGGAATGACGCGGCGCGTGCGCGGCGGCACCGAGATGTCGAGGTAGCGTGGGTCGGCGGCGACACCTTCGATCGGCCCTTTCTTTCCCCAGAACTCTCCGCACACGACCCGCACGCTGGTACCGTCGTCATCGGTGACGTCAGGAACGTCCTTGCCGGGCACATCCTGATAACGCGGCTTCGTCATCTTCAGTGACGAGGGAAGATTCGCCCAGAGCTGGAAGCCGTGCATCCGGCCGTGCTGATCGCCCTTCGGCATCTCCTGATGAAGAATGCCGCTGCCCGCCGTCATCCACTGAATGTCGCCGGCGCCAAGACTGCCGCGATTGCCGAGGCTGTCGCCATGCTCAACCGTGCCGGTCAGCACATAGGTGATCGTCTCGATGCCGCGGTGCGGATGCCACGGAAATCCGGCCAGGTAATCGGCAGGATTGTCGTTGCGGAAATCGTCGAAGAGCAGGAACGGATCGAACTCGGTGGTGGTGCCGAAGCCGAAGCCGCGCTGCAGCCGGACGCCTGCTCCTTCGAGCGTCGGCTTGGGATGAATGACCTGCTTCACCGGGCGAACGGACATGCCCTAAGCCTAACCGCTTTTTTAGCAGAGCGCCTGTCGCAGGCGCTTCCGGGCGTCCGCCAATCGGCTCTTGGAGGTGCCGGTCGGAATGGCCAACCGTCGTGCGATCTCGTGATGCGTATAGCCGAGAACGTGGTGCAGGATAAACACCCGGCGCTGGTCGCTCGTCAACCGTCGAAGCGCCTTCCGGATCGCGAACGAGTCTTCAAACGCCGCGGCCGCCGTCGCCGGACGCTGCGCGAACCGGGGATACGCGTGCTCCCATCGGGTGCGCCGCCGGCAGCGGTCGATGGAGGCGTTGACGACGATGCGGCTGACCCAGGTCAGCGGCGCGGCGTCCCCGCGGAATGCGTCACCGCAACGAAGCGCCTTGACGAAGGCATCCTGCACGACGTCTTCGGCATCGTCGCCAACATAGCGCGCGGCCACAGCGCGCAGTCGCCGTTGTGAATGCTCATACAGGCGCTCCACCACGTCTTGCACGGGACCTCCAGGGGACTCAGAGCGGCTTCGTTCTGACGATGCCGGCGATGATTGAGGACCAGCGCACCGGCTTCGCGCTATGCAGAATCTGACGCGCCGGAACGAGCGTGTCAGTCCCCATGCGTGACGCGTTGACCGCTCTCCCCGCGGCATACGCCAGCATCTGCTCGGTCACCGTGGTCCGAAAGGCGTCGGGATGCTGCAGGAGAACGTTCCGTAGCTCGATCACTCCGTTTGCGGGAGTTCCGTCGACGAACGATCCGGATGCGTCCACCGGGCCGGCCTGATCGCGCATGCGCCAGCGGCCGATCGGATCGAAGTTCTCCAACGCATATCCGAGTGGAAAGAAATTCCGGTGGCAGTTCACGCACGGCTCGGCGGGCAGCGTGCGCGTCTGCGGTGTAATCGGCAGTTCCGGCTTCACCGGCTGCGCATTCGGAAATGGCCGCGGCGCCGCTGCCCCGAGAAAGTGCAGGCGCACCCACAGCGCGCGCGTCGCCGGCGACGTATAGCCGGCGTCAGTGCCATGGCTGTGCCTGGACGTCACCATCAGGACGCTTCCGTGACCGAGCAGCCCCGCCCGTTCCGGCGTGGACAGCGTCACGCGACGGAACTCTGCGCCACTGACGCCAGACACGCCGTAGTGATGCGCCAGCTGCTCGTTCAGGAACGTGTAGTTCGCGTTCCAGAGCTCAATCGGGTCGTGGTCTTCGCGTAGTTGGCTGAGCAGGAAGAGCTCGGTTTCCCTCGCCATGGCATCACGCAGCGTCGCGTCGTAATCCGGAAAATGCGCTTTGTCCGGATCGGCTTTCGCAAGCTGGTCGAGGCCGAGCCACGGGACAAAGAATCGCGCGACGAACGCGCGGGCGCGATCGTCGTTGAGCATGCGCGTGATGTGACGCTCGAGCGTGGCAGGGTCCGTCAAGCGATCGCGTTGCGCATCAGTGAGCAGCAACGCGTCAGGCGCGGCGTTCCACAGGAATCGCGCCAGGCGGTCGGCGATCTGCGGGCTGCCGGCGTCAGACGGCGACGCCGTGTTCACGCCCAGAGCAGCCTCGATCGATACGAGCACCGCACCTGAGGCAGACCGGTCGGGGCGCGGTGCACCGACGGGCGGCATCGTGCCGGCCTGAAGCTGGCGGTACGCCCGCGTCCACGCGTCCTGGTTTTCAGACATCCGGGCCGGGTCGAACTGATCGAGCAGCGCACCTGACGGGGAGCGCATGACGCCGTTGTGGCAGCCGGCGCAGTACGTCGTGATCGTTTGTGATGTCGATGGCGTCTGCGCAGCCGGGGCTTGATCGGCGCGTAGCTGTAAGTCGCTCGAGCAGACGGCGGCCAGAATCAACGCGACCGGCACGATTCGCATGGCGGTGACCATACCGCAGCGACGAGTGGTGGACTTCACAGAGCTGTCCGCGCTTTGCAAAGTCTTTGTAATTTCGCAGCGATTGGCGTCGCTGGTCCGGCTAAGCCGGACACATCGGTTTCAGGGGACGATTTCTTTGGCCTGGAACGGCGCGCTCGCGGTGATCCCCGCGATGATCGCGGACCAGCGATAGCCGTTCGCCGAGGCGTCGCGGACGATCTTGCTGACGACCGGCATCTCGTACTCGTAGACGCGTCCGCCCTTGCCCTTGCGATTGAGCGCGTGCGCCAGCAGCAGTTGCGTGACGTTGGCGTAATAGACGTCGCGGTATTTCAGCAGTCCGAGCCGCAGTTCGACGGGGCCACTGAAGCGCGTCCCATCCCGGAACGTGCCTGATGCGTCGATCGGCCATCCGGCATCGGTCGTCCGCCATCGACCGATGGCATCGAAGTTTTCCAGCGCAAACCCGAGCGGATCGAACATCGCATGACATTTCGCGCATTCGGGATTGGTCCGATGCGCCGTCATCCGGTCGCGCATCGGCGCCGCCGTAGACTCGTCGAGCGGTGGGATATTCAAAGGCGGAGGGGGTGCGTCAACTCCCAGGTAGCGTGTCATCACGAAAATGCCGCGCTTCGTGGGAGATGTGCGTGATGCCATCGAAAGAGCGGTCAACACGCCAGCCTGACCAAGAAGCCCGGCCCGATTCGGATTCTGCCAGGTGACGCGCCGGAATTCCGTGCCGGGGATGCGGGGCAAGCCGTAGTGGCGCGCCAGACGGTCGTTGACGTAGGTGTACGGCGCAGTCCAGAGCTCCACCGCATCGCGGTCTTCCTGCAACTGGCTTGTGAGAAAGAGCCGCGTCTCCGTTTCCATCGCCCGGAGGAGCTGGGGGTCAACCGCCGGATAACCGGGTACGTCCGACCGGACCTTCTTGAGGCTGTCGAGCGCCAGCCATTTGGTGAAGAAGGTGTCGACGAGGATGGTCGATCGCGGGTCGCGCAGCATGCGAAGGACCTGACGGTTGAGTCCACGCGGATTGTGAAGATCACCCCGCAGCGCGGCGTCGAGGAGCAGATCATCGGGAGCGTCGCTCCAGAGGAACCGGGCCAGCCGTACTGCCAGCTCCGTGTCCGATGCCTGCTCAACCGGGAGCGGCGCACGATCGATGAAACCGGGACTCGGTGCACGGCGCAACGCATTCAGCCGCTTCTGCGCGACGGCCACTTCGGTTCGTTGCTCCGGATAGGCGCGCAGCAGCTCGACGTACGTCTTCTGCGCGTCTCCGTTCGCGCCCAGTTTCTCCTGCAACCCGGCCTTGCGGATCAGTGCTTTCGCCGCGAGCGGACGATCCTTCCCCGCCGCCTGCACCGCCTGGCCATAGAGCGCGATCGCCTGCTTCAGGTCGCCTTTGGCGTGTTCCTGGACCAGGGCGCGCTGATAGAGCTCGTTGGCACTTTGCGCGACGACGCTGACGGACACGGCCAGCGCGAGCACAACGCCGAGCGCAAGTTGCTGTGTCTTCATGCTTCCGCGTCCGGGACGAATTTGTACCCGACTCCGTGAACCGTCTGAATGTGCGCAGGATGCGCCGGATTCGATTCCAGCTTGGAGCGGAGACTGGCGATGTGATTGTCGACCGTTCGTGTCACCGGATACGACTCGAGGCCCCACACCTTGTTCAGGATCTCGTCGCGCGTCACGACCGTGTTCTTGCGCGACGCGAGGAACCGGAGCAGGGCAAACTCCTTCCGCGTCATCTCGACCGGCCGTCCACGGCGATGGGCGGCATAGCGCTCGAAATCGACCTGCGCCTGGCCGAATTTGAGCGCGTCGGGAGCACCGGGCGCCGTCATCGTGCGACGCAGCAACGCGCGGACTCGCGCCATGAGCTCCGGCATGGAGAACGGCTTGGTCACGTAGTCGTCGCCGCCCAGATCCAGGCCACGAATGCGATCGGCCTCCTGGCTGCGGGCGGTCAACATCAGCACGGGAATCTGCACGTCGTCCGCGCGCAGCTTGCGGCACAACTCCAGCCCGCTCATGCGCGGAAGCATGAGGTCGAGGACGATCAGATCGGGCTGATCCCGCTCGTAGAGGGCGTATGCCGTCTCGCCGTCCGTCGCCGTGGTGACGTCGTACTGCTCGAATCGCAGATTGTCTGCGACCGTGCGCAAAATACCGGGATCGTCTTCGACAACGAGCACCTTGGTCATACCTATGCCTGCAAGGGAATCAAGACAGAAAACGTGCTGCCGCGGCCGGGATAGCTGTCGACGGCAATGCGGCCCTGGTGCGCTTCAACCACGTGAAGTGCCAGGGTGAGTCCGAGCCCCGTTCCCGCGATGCCACTCGTCTCCGCCGTTTGCACGCGGTGGAAACGCTCGAAGATGCGTGCCTGCTCGTCCCAGGCGATGCCGATGCCGTGATCGACGACGTCGACGAATGCTTCGTCGCTGCGCGTGCCGATGCGCATCTCGACGGAGCGCGCCTCGCCTGAATACTTGATGGCGTTTCCGAGCAGGTTGAGGATTGCCTGCGTCAGCGCTTCCGGATCCGCGCGTACGGTCGGCGCCGTGCCATCGCTCGAGATCGTCAGCGTGAAGCCGAGTTGCGCGAGCGGGTATTCCATCGTCTTCGCGGCCGACCGCACGATTTCCTCGAGCGGCGTCTCCTGCAGGTAATACGCCTTGCGGTCCTGTTCGATGCGCGAGAAGTCGAGCACGCTGTCCACCAGACGCGTCAGGCGCTCGCTCTCGCTGACGATCGTCTTGAGATAGTCGGCGGTCGTCTCCGCACTGGCGGCGCGGCCCAGCAGCAGCGTTTCCGCATGTGCCCGGATCGACGTCAACGGCGTCTTCAGTTCATGGGAGACGCTGGCGACAAAGTGCGAGTGCACGGCCGCGGTTTCCGTTTCGCGATGCACGTCGCGCAACAGGAGGTACCCGGCCAGCAACGCGGCACCGAGCACGAACGCCAGCATCGCGGCATACAGCACTCCGGGCACCGCGGACGGACCGGCAAAGCGGCCGGGCGGCCACTCCACGTGAAGGTCGACGAAGCCGACGCCGAGCGGCAGAGCGCCGGCAGCAGGGGTGACGCGCAGCGTCACGTCGGCGGGGACAATCTGCCGCGACGACACGGCCATGATCAGCGGCGCTGCGAAGGATGTCGGAGACACCAGCGTGAGCAACCAGGGCTCGTCGCCGTAGCCTACCCACGAGAGATCTCCGGGCGCCGAACGCGACGCCCGCTGCAGCTTCCCGAGATGATCGTCCGCGTCCTGCACGAGCGCGGCAATGCGCTCGTCATTCCGAATCTCTGCCGTCAATGCGCGTAGTGGTTCTGCGGCCGCGGGACTCGCAATCCTGCGGAGCAACGACTGCAGGAGGAGCGCGTCGCTCGGCGAGCGCCACCGCGGGCTGCATGCGCGTTCCGCTGTCGCGTCAGCGAACGCGAACTCTTCCTCCGGAGGCTTCGCGAAGGCGGACGCGTCCGCGCACGCAGACTGCAAAGCGCTGATGCGGTGCAGGACATAGTCGGCAGCCGGAGCATCGTCGTGCGTTTGCGCGAGGAGCCGTTCTGCCGCATACAGGGCGAGCGGGACTCCATCGGCGTCCGACACCTCACCACACTCCAGCAACGCGGCGCGATCGGTACGCTGCGCCTCTGGGATCAGTCCGGCCTTCAGATAACTGCGGCCGAGCCAGAGGCGAGCGGAACACCGTTCCCACGGTGAACGCGCGATATCCTGAGCGCGGCGGTAGGACTCTGCAGCTGCTTCAGCATCGTTCTGCCGGAACTCCATCGATTCGCCTTCGCGCTGAAGTCGCGCGAACGGCGTGCTGAAACCCGACGGAGCCTTCCGGCCCTCTTCCCACGGAGGAACGATGCGGTCCTGCCCGCGGTCCTTCACAGTGGGAGCGACGAAGACGATAGGAGAATCCGACGGCAGACGTCTGGCCGATTCGCCGAGCAGGCGGTTGTTGAGACGGTTGACCTCACCGAGCCGAAGCGCCTGCAGACGGAGCGTCAGTTCGCGGCGCAGCTGGTCAAGCGCTTCACGCCGCTGCTCTGTCGCGCGGCGCTCAGAGAGCTCGCGCTCCTGCCGAACGACGCGAACGACCAGGAGGATGACCGCAGCGGTCGGGATCAGAATAGCGGACAGCAGGAGCGCGATCCGACGGTCCCGTCGCCGTCGCCGGTTTTCCGCGGAACCCACGGCCGTATTCTAGGCCCGAGGGCCCGGTGGCGTTTGTCATAGAAATGTACGCTGGTTATCGACCGGGGCCGTCTACCAGATGTGAACACGCTGCTCGGGCGCCAGATAGATAGAGCTGGTCGCCGGGCTGGATGTTGAACGCCCGGTACCACGCGTCGACGTTGCGGACGACGCCGTTGACACGGAATTCGGTGGGCTGTGCGGATCGGTCAACAGCCGCTGGCGAATCGCGTCGGGGCGCACGGACGAGTCGCGCGCCGTCAGATCGACACCCCAGGTGCCGTATTTCGCCTTCGCCGTCGGTCGTGTCGCCGCCGATTGCGCGAGACTGATGCGACACAGGCGCACAGCGCTGCTGCCACGATCGATACGTGTGATTTCTGTGTCATCAAGCCATCTCGGTGAAGTCAGATGGGCGAACATAGCCCGACCCTAACGCGAGGAGTCATTCCATGATCAGCATCGAGCCGTTCTGCGCGAGCGGCGTGTTCGATCCGCCCACCTACACGCAGGGCATCAAGGTCAGCCACGCGCAGACGGTTCTGTTTCTCTCCGGCCAGGTCGCCTACACCGCCGAGGGCGGCGTGGCACACGTCGGCGACTTCAACGCGCAGGCGCGCGGCGCGTACCGGGCGATCAAAGACCTGGTCGAGTCTCAGGGCGGGACGATGGCGAACGTCGTGAAGATCACGACCTATCTCACCGACATGCGCTATCGCGCGGACCTGGCACCGGTTCGCGAGGAGTTCTTCGGCAAGAAGGCTCCCGCGTCGACGATGGTGCAGGTCTCTGCGCTGGCGTACCCCGACTGGATGATCGAGGTTGAGGCGATAGCGGTTATCTAGGAGACATATCGACCGGTTCGCAGCGTCGCGATCGTGGACTCACGCAGCGGGTCGTCGCTTCGCGCCAGCAGGTCGATCTCCTTCCCGACGTCGTACGCCACGCGGCGAATCTCCACGTGATCCCCATCGATCACAGCATAGCTGGCGCGTGGATCGCCGTCGAACGTCAGGCTGACAGCGCCGGCGTTGATCACCGTCGATTGAGGCAGCCGACGCACGAACGGCATGTGAATATGCCCGTACACGACGCGCGTGGTGCCGACACTATCGAACGTTCGCGTCAGCTCTTCGTCCGTTGCGCCCGCCTGCACGATCTGCCACGCATCGACGGGCCCGGCATGAACAACGGTCAGGTCGTGGTCCGACCAGCGAAGCGGCAACGCCCGAAGCCACGCGAGACGTTCCTCGCCGATGGTCGCCTGCGTGTACGGGATCGTGTAGGTCAGCACGGCCTCACGCATCTCCTGAAACCGTTCGCCACGAAGGTTCGCCGCAACCAATCCGGGATTCCAGTTCACTTCATCTGTGTTCCCGTACACACCGGGCCAATTCAGATCGCGGATGCGGTCGATGACCTCGGCCGGACGCGTGCCGCCGCCCATGAGGTCACCGCCGTGGACAACGAGATCGACGCCGACAGATTGCAGATCGGCGATCACCGCGTCGAGTGCCGTCAGGTTGGCGTGGATATCCGAAACGACGGCGATTCGCATCGGGACTATTGTGTGTGATCATCGCGCATGGGCCTGCGACCTCTTGCGCCGCTCGCAGTCGTCATCTGTGCCGGAGTCGCCATCTCCGCCCATCAGCGCTCTCCATCGCCAGACCCATCATTCGAAGTCGCTTCGATCAAGCCAACCGCCAACGATGCTCCAGAGGGCATCTCTGTGCAGCCCGACGGTGTTCGCTTTAACGGATTTCAGGTCAGGACGCTGATCACGATCGCCTATCGAGCCGAAGGGATTCAGCGCTTCGATCAACTCGTCGGCGCGCCGTCGTGGACGGGCGTCGATCGGTTCGACATTGTCGCGAAGGCCGGCAGCGGTCTGGCGGCGCAGGAGCCGATGACCACCAGGCTTCCGGCGATGTTGCGAGCGCTGTTGCGCGAACGCTTCCGTCTGCGCGCGCACGCCGAGACGCGCAGCATGCCGGCGTTCGCGCTGCGTGTTGCGCGGCGTGACCGGCGACTTGGGCAGCAATTGCGCGAATCCACGAGCGACTGCTCTGCCAACGGACGCGCACAGGCTGGCCAGTCAGATTCGGACACCTGGTGCGGAATACGAGCCACAGGCGGTGTGATTACCGGACGATCCGTCTCGTCCGCGCAGCTCGCGGGAAACCTCAGTGGCTATCCAACCATCGACCGCTTTGTCGCCGACCGCACCGGATTAACCGGCCGCTACGACTTTCGGCTGGAATACTCGCCGGCCGTCGTGGGAGGCGGAGACGCGGCGGCAAACCCCGGCCCGAGCCTGTTCACCGCGCTCACGGAACAACTGGGACTGAGGCTGCAGCCCGAAAAAGCAGTGTTACCAGTCCTCGTGATCGACCGCGTCGAAAAACCGACGCCAGACTAGTACTACTCACGCTCCAGGACAGAGGTGCCATTGACCGGCTGGCCCTTCGCGTTCGTCGACGTGAACGAGCGCGTCAGCGTCTTGCCGTCTCGACTCAGAGCGAACTTCACCTTCGTCCGTTCCTTGCCGTTCTGCATCGCCACCACGTCGATCGTGTTTGCGTCGCGTCTGCTCACCTTGGTCGAATCGTAGCTCGCACCCTTCGGAGCCTGGACCGTTCCGCCCGCTTTCGGCACGGTCAACACATCGGACGGGATCAGCGATCCGTCCGCGGCTTTGGCGGACGTCGCAAACAGCAGATTGCCGCCCTCTTCAGAGACTGTCAGCGTCGTATCCGGTGGGGTCTGACCACCCGTCGTCGCCGATTTCGCGGTGTTGAGTTTGTACTTGCCGACAAACGGATCGGCTGCGCTGGCGGTGATGGGAACCGCGATCAGCATCAGAACAGCGGCCAAAGCCTTCATCATTCCTCTCCTTCTCACCCGCGCCTTTGCTGCCACCGATGAGGTGCAAAAGTCAGCAGGTTCGTTTTTTGCTCCAACCGGAGCAACGAAGCGCGAAACCTACAAGCCAGGTGCCAAACACCTGAGCAGAGAGCGAAGGAGCGGCTGTGGACAATGAGAACCCGCGTGACGGACGAGATAGCGAGGACGAGACGGTCATCGATCGTGCTGACGAGGGAGAGGACACTGATGAGCCGCAGGGCAAGGGACACGGGGCGCTGAAGGGAACGGACACTCCAGCGACGACCGACCTCTCCTACGCGGAGCGGGAAAAGGGAAAGCGCATCACGATGTAGGCCGGGCTCCGCGGCGGGAACAATCGCCCGCCGCGGACCGGGCAAGTTCATCAACGCGGCGTCGCGAAGAAGAACGTGAGCGCGAGAAGCGCGTAGACGGCGACGAGCATCACCCCTTCGAACCAGGTGGTCTCGCCATCGAGCGCAATTGAATTGACGACGAAGGCGGAGCCGACGATCCCCATCAACTCCAGCGGGTTGCTGAACACCAGATCCATCGGGTGGCCGAACGCATACGAGCCGAGGACGAGCGCCGGTGCGGTCAGCAACGCGATTTGAATGCTGGAACCGACACTGATGGTCATCACCAGGCCCATGTCATTCCGCCGGGCGAAGTAGAGCGCCGAGGCATATTCAGCGGCGTTGCCGATAAGTGGCAGCACGATTACGCCGACGAAGAACAGCGAGAGACCGAGACTTTCCGCCGTCGGCTCGAGCGCATCCGAGACGAGCTCTGCTTCGAGGGCAACCGCGGCCGTCGCGACCGCGAGCACGCCGATCGCTTTACCCAGTGACCATGTCGGTGTTCCCTGCTCGTCGCTGCTGGCAAAGACGTCGCGATGCGTCACGAGCGTGTAGAACAGATTCGCCAGGTAGACGAGGATGAGGACGACGGATACGGCGAGGCTCAGGCGCTCGTCGAGCACGTGCGCATGTCCCGTCGAGACGAGGCTGCGTTCCGTGTAATCGAACGACGCCGGCAGCACCAGCGCAATCACGGAGAGCATCAGCAGGCTGGAAAGCAGCCCGGCGCGCTCACGGTCAAAGGTCTGCCGCGCCCTTCCCCACGACCCCACCAGGATCGACGCACCGAGACCGAGCAGGCTGTTGCCAATGATCGCGCCTGCGATCGTCGCCTTGACGACGGCGACGTTGCCCGAACGAAGTACGAACAGCGCGAGGATGAACTCGGCGGCGTTGCCGAAGGTCACGTTCAGGAGCCCGCCGATCGCCGGCCCTGCGCGTTCCGCCACCTGCTCGGTGGCTCGGCGGATCCAGGTGCTGAGCGGAATGATCGCGGCGGCGCCGACGGCAAACACCCACAACGGCGCGACGGACATCCACGCCAGCACGAGTGACAGCGGAATGAGAAGAAGCGGGAGGAGCGACGCGAGCATGCCGCTTAGTTGAACACACTGGGGTCGCGGCCTGGCGATACGGAGCCGCATTTCTGCGATAGGCTTGCCCAATGCGCGCGCGCAGGCTGGTCGCTGCCGCACTGTTCACGGCAGCTCTCTCCTTTTCCACTGACGCCCAGCAATCTCGCACGGCTCCCGGCGATGCCGACTGGCCGATGTATCGCCGCGACCTTGCCGGAACCGGCTATTCGCCGTTGCGGCAAGTCAATCTCCAGAACGTCGCGAATCTCACTCCGTCCTGGACGTTTCGCATCCAGAGCACCGCGCCCGCCGGAGGACGCGGCGCGGCCGGCGGCGCAAACGTCAATTCGGAGGTGACGCCGATCGTCATCGACGGCGTGATGTACTTCCCTGGCCGCGACCGAGTGATGGCGCTGGAGGCGGACACCGGCAAGGAGATCTGGCAGACGCCCGTCACGGGTGGAGCACCGTCCAGACGTGGCGTCGCATACTGGCCCGGCGAGGGCAACATGCCGCCGCGCATCTTCGTGATGGTCGGGCGCCGCCTGCTTGCACTCGAGGCGAAGACCGGCAGGGCGGTCTCGACCTTTGGACAAAACGGCGAGGTCGATATTGGAGTCCCGTACAACTCGGTACCCGGCATTTTCAAGAACGTCATCGTCGTCGGTGCGAACACACCGCCGGGTGCGAGTGGCGGCATCGGCAATCCGCGGGCGTTCGATGCGCGCACGGGCGCCAAGCTGTGGGAATTCAGCGCCGTGGCACAGCCAGGAACCGTCGGACACGACACGTGGGAGGGCGACAGCTGGAAGGGACGGCTTGGCGCGAACGTCTGGCCGTTCTACTTCACCATCGACGAACAGCGCGGGCTGCTGTATCTGCCGCTGGCGTCGCCGATTCCAGGCGCGTTCGGCGGAGATCGCAAGGGCGCGAACCTGTTCGGGAATTCAGTCGTTGCGGTAGACGTTCTCACCGGGAAGTACAAGTGGCATTTTCAGACGATCCATCACGACATCTGGGATCACGATCCGCCGGCTCCGCCCGGATTGTTCGACGTCGTCATGAACGGACGCAGAACGCCTGCACTGGGACTGACAACGAAGTCGGGTTACCTCTACATCCTGAATCGAGAGACCGGCCGTCCGATTTTTGGCGTCGAAGAACGTCCGATGCCGAAAAGCGATGTGCCAGACGAGCGAACGTTTCCAACGCAGCCGATCCCGGTGAAGCCGCCAGCGCTGGCCCGTGTCTCCTACGCCGCTGGCGATGTTGTGACGGCAGCAGACACAACCGCCGAACACGCGAAGGCATGTGCCGACCTGATCGAGAAGATCGGCGGCGTTTCCAACGCCGGGCCGTTTACGCCATGGCGGTACAAGGCCGACGGCAGATCGTCGCCCGTCACGCTTGGATTCCCGGGCGCCCTGGGCGGTGCGAATTGGGGTGGCACGGCCTTCGATGCCGCATCCCGATTCATCTTCGTCGTCACCCAGGACGTCGGGGCTCTGGGAACTGTGGAACCGACGAAGGAGGGATCGCCGGTGCCGTACGACAAGACCACTCCCGGGCGAGGTACGTTCGACGTCCGGATCGGCGACCTGAACTGGCCGTGCCAGAAACCCCCATGGGGCCGCTTGACGGCCATCAACTCGTCGACTGGAGACATTGCATGGCAGATTCCACTAGGGATCACCGAGCAGCTTCCCGCTGACAGACAGAACACTGGCCGACCGGCCCTTGCCGGTCCCATCGTGACAGCGAGCGGGCTCCTCTTCATTGCCTCGACCGACGACAATCGTTTCCGGGCGTTCGACCTGAAGAACGGAAAGCAATTGTGGGTCGCCAAGCTCGAACGGAGGGGCAACGCCAACCCGATCACGTATCAGGGCAAGAACGGCAAGCAGTACGTTGCGGTCGTTGCCACCGATACGCTGATGGTCTATTCGCTGCCGTGATCAGGGTTCCTTCGAGTTGAACCAGAGCGCACACTTCCACGCGCCTTCGCTTCGGACAAACACGCGGGTGTTGCGAAACTGCCCTTCTGCACGCGCCCCGGCGCGCAACCCTTTGAAGTCAACGACCATCGAGCAGACGGCGAGATCGACGCCAAAGGGCAACACCTCTATCTGACGAGCCTCGAGGCGTTCGTTCGTGTTTCCGGGAGTGGCAAGATCTTTCAGAAAGGTGATCTTGTCGACCACCGTGCCGCTGGCGCGGCGAAAGCGCAGCCCGTCGGCCAGGTGGTGTCTGAAGAACTCGACGCTGGCCAGGAACTCGGCCTGGGCGAATGCCGTGTTCAGTTCGGTCAATTCACGGACGATGTCGCCCATCCGTTCACTCGTCGCCACTCAGCTTGCTCGCGGAATCGGTCAGGTCGCGCGCGAATCGTTCGGAGAATCCCGCGACAAACGCCAACGCGGCGTAGAAGACATTGGGAGAAGCCCCAGGCCCAGGGACGTGAACCGTGATCAGCCCACTCGAGAACGCCGCATACGCGAACAGACCAGCGACGATCCCCACGACCGGCTTCAGAAGACCCGTGTAAAACAGCTGGCGTGGATCGCCCTCAGAACTCCATCGTGAAAGCGCGGCGATCTCGTTGAGCCTCGAGAGCAGACTCGTGGCGCCTCCAACGGCCCCGGCGATGGCCAGCGGCTCCCAATTGACCGACCCGGCACCTGCCTGGGACGGAAACAGACGAGAGAGTCCGAGGATCGACGGCACGAGAATCAGCGCGTGCGTGGCCACGCCGAGGAGAACGAATGTTGCCGGCGTGCGACCGTAGCGGATGGAGCGGAAGGCGCTCTCGTAAATACGTTTCCGCCGCACCAGATCATCGACGATGGCCTTCGCGAGGTCTATTTCGGGCTTTGGTGAAAGAAGCGCCCGAACAGCAAGCTCGGCCTGCGCGACGTTGACCGCGGCGTTCTTCAACCGTGGCAAGTAGGGCAGCACGGTCGACAGTTGCCCGAGGCATTGCTGGATCGGTTGACTGAGCGGCTCCGGTCCGTCGATCCGGGCGCCGATCTGATCGAGCAGAAGGCCGATCTTCGCAACCAGATCGTGATGGCCGTCGACTTCCGACAGCAGGGCGCGAACGACGCTCGGTTCGGTGCTCACAGGATCAGATGATCCTCGGGTGTCCAGTCCGGCTCGGACAGGACCTCAATCCATGCTGGCGCTCCGGCGCCGCGCGCAAAGTGCACGTTTCCGGGCTCAATCGTCAGCGCATCGCCCGGCCCCAGTACATATCCCCGGCCACCGCATGCCACGTACAGCGTTCCTCTCAGACCGCGGTACACCTCGGTCATTTTCCGGTGGAAGTGCGGCAGGCTGCGCTCGATCACAGCCACGGCCCGTCCCGGCTCGATCTCGGCGACCATCTCGGCACGGTCCGGCGTGACCTTGATGTTCGCGCCGGGGTACAGCTGCAACAGCTCTGCACTGATTCGAGAGACTTCGGTTTCGGTCACATCGCATCCCCTGATCCGACGGCAGTGAGAACCCCCTGGCCGATCGCGACGGCTTCCTGCGCGCCAGGCCACGGAGGCATCGTCGCGAGCAGCAATTTCAGATCGGACTGAGATGCGGCTCGAAACTGAAACGCCGTCTCCACGGGGATGCGGATCGAATCACCGGCACGCACGGAGTCCACGCGCGGTGGCTCACCGGCGCGTTCGCGCCAGACCTCGCCGCCGCCTTCGAGCACGTACCACAACTCCTCAACGGTGCGGTGCCGAACGGGAGACGAGGTTCGTCCGGCTGGCAGAACGCAATGAGCAAATCCGCCATGCGTCCCTGCCACCAGCAGCCGTATCTCAGAACCATCCGGCGCCAGATAGTCGTAGGTGGACTTCAGTGGAACGACCGCGGCGTCGGCCAACGGCGTGGGGACCTGCCCTTTCTGCACTGCCAGACGACGCAGGGACTCTTCACGGCTTGCGCGCGCCTCGTAGGGTGTCACGGGCAGCACCGGGACGTCGCCGCTCGCCGACAACTCCTGCCACGTCCTGGCCACCATCGACGCGTCGTCATAGCGGACGCGTCCACCGTCTATCTCGAAGACGAACGAAGGCGACACGATGTACAGCACCTCGGCAACGGTGTTGCCATCGTTCCGCAGTTGCAAGAGCGTGCCCGGCTGCGTGACAACGGCCTGGCCGGGCTGCAGCCGAAGGTCGTAGCACTCGGCGGCGGATGCATCCTTCATACGAACGATCAGCGTCCCGGCCAGGAGGTACGTGACCTGGGTCACGACGTGATGCACGTGGATCCACGAGTGGACGTTCGGCGCAATACGTCCCCCGGCGATGCTCAGTTCACCAAGTGCATCCCACGGAACGCCCGGCTGTTCAACGTCCGTGGCGTTCAGGAACGGGCTGACGTCCGTCCCATCCGGAATCGTGACGTAGCCGAGCGGCTGAAAGATCCGGTTCATCGATCGCGCCAGGAGTACGTCGCGGCCGGAGTTGTCAGCCTGCGTTGCAAGTCCTCTGTTTCCCGTTGTCGTCGCAGACTGCTGATCACCTTGCGCTGAACCAGCCAGGCAGCACCAAAGTCCTCCGCCCTGGACAACTCCATCGCGGCCATGTTGGCCTCGAGATGGGCAAGATTGCCGGTGCCGGGGATCGCGATGATCTGCGTCGATCGCGAGAGAACGGCGGCCAGTCTTGCCACATGTGGACTCACCCCGTGCCTGGCGCTGACTTCGTCAATCACGTCCAGTGCACGACGACGGAACATCTCGTCATCGTCAACGCCTGGGAGTTCCGCACCGGTTCCCATCGGCTCCCACGCGACAAAGGCCCACTCGCGCAGCTCGCACTCATCGAGAACGTTTTCGGTGTCCTCGCAGTACTTGCTCGCGCCGTGGTGAAACATCACGTTGTAGTAGTTCTGCACAGAGACGAGCGAGTCGCCCAGCACTTCCCGCGCTACATGCACGTGCGCACTGGTCACGTTGGAGATCCCGACAAACCGGATCTTTCCTTCGGCCTGCAGGTCCTTGATGGCTCCGAGTGACTCGGCGTAGGGAACGTTCGGGTCAGGGACGTGCAGGTAATACAGAGGAATCTGCTCCAGCCTCAGGCGCGTGAGGCTTCCCTCGAGAGCAGCTTTCAGGTGGTCGGGATGGCCATTCTCCTTCCACTCGTCAACGGTCGGGTGTTCGAAGCCGCCCTTGGTCGCGATCGTGAGGCCGTGATACGGGTGCAACGCGTCGCGGACGACGGTTTCCGCAGTGCCCGGGCCGTACGAGTCCGCCGTATCGATGAAATTGATGCCGAGATCGACTGCGCGACGCAGCAGCTGCACGGCGTTCACGCGCGCCGGACCGAAGCCACGCTGTTCGGTCAGGCGGATCGTCCCGACCCCCAACCGCGAGACCGTGACCTCGCCGTGCAGAGTCACGGTCTCGGGCGGCGCTCCCGGCGCCCGTGTCACGCGCGTCATGTGGCCGGATGCTCGCGCAGATACTTGAGCTGCTTCTCAGGAATCGGTGGCGTGATCACGTTGGCGCCGGCGCCACGCTGCACGTACTGTTCGGGCGCTCCCATCACCGCCCATTCGACCGTCGCCCGCGACACGACGTGGTGCGCAGGGTCGCCGAAGGTCAGGCCCCCGAATGCGTTGATCTGGAATCCCCCGCTGAACTCGAAGTAGCCGTTGCCATAGGGGTCGTAGGTACCCTCGTAACGGTAGACGATCGGCCACTCCCGGGGATCCTTGGTCGTGTCCGGGATCGAATCGATCCTGGTGATCGCAATCGATGCAGACGACTTGCTCCACTCCGTTGATGTGTCCAGATTGCGGCTGATGATCGGCGTCTCGATTTCACCGTAGGCGTTCCCGGCCCACTCGATCATGATGTCCGCTGACGCGGCATTCAGCCGCGAAGAGCCGATATAGAACAGGCGTTGCGAGTACCTCGTCTTGCCGATCGGTGGCAGTTCGCGGCGCGCATCCTGTGTGAGCAGCCGCTGCGCTTTGTCGTAGTTCAACACGAACGAGCCCTGAGACGCGGACGCCTGCGCCTGGATAACGGAGATCGCGCCGAGACCGATCTGGGCCGCGTCGGCGATCTCGATGCCCGCAATCACGGCGGCGATGGGGTTCTGCTGGACCGAGACGCCGCGTCGCCTGGTCACGAGGCTCGGGCCTTCGCGGTAAGTGTTCGAGTACAGGCTGTTCTGCTCGCTCACCGCGCTTCCGGCCGGCCAATGCACGATCGGGAAGGGCCACTTCACCGCGCCAGGCAGCTCGTATTTCGTGCTGAAGGCCGCGAACGTGATCGTCTCCGTGCGGCCACCGTCCGGGTTGACGTACGTGATCTTCGTGCCTGCGGGTGTTCCGTCTCCGGCAATCCCAGTCACGATCACGGCGTGCGTGTTGTTCGAGGATACGAGGCCAACGTCAACGTAGAGCGGGCCATATTTCTTGAGGAACGACTCCCACCCTTCGATCGTCGGATTGAACCCTTCGCTGACCTCGAGTCGCGCGTCGTTATAGAGCGTGCGTGCGCTCTGCGGATCGAGAATCGCGCCGCTGTCGAACATCGCCACATACTTCGGTCCGATTGTCGCCAGCGCATCGCGGATCGGCAGCGACTTGCTGTTCTTCCACGACCACATCATCGTCACGACCGCCGCCCAGCACGTCAACGGACTGGGTTGCGGAATGACCGGGAGGACGCCGGGGATGGTGGCGTTCACCGCGGCAAACGCGCCAGCGAACCGGCCGCCAAGCGACAGCTGCGCGGTCACTGCATCCGCTTTCAGGAAGAGCTCGGCCTCCGCATCGCGACGCTTGACGAGCATGGGCACATCGACCTGCCCGCCATCGGGCCGCTGCTCTTTCGTCCATTTCCGGATTTCTGTGGCAGCTCCAGCCGTGTCGCCGGCATTGAGCTTCTGTACCAGCGTTGACGCCTTGAAAGCGTCTGCGCCGATGTCGTACGCGAGGCTGATCAGCGCGTCGCTCTGGTTCTGAGTGAGCGGCACTGTCAGGCCTTCGTCGATCAGCGCACGCACGTCGCCGGCCTGTTGCGCCAGCAGTTTTGCAGCAGCCTCTTCCGAAATGCCGTCGGCGTACGGCTGTTCGACCGGCCGTCCATCGCATCCGCCGGTGTGCATCACGCTGCCGTAGCCAACCGTGCAATGGCCGTTCTCGTTGCAGAGACGCGGCCTGAATCCTTCCCATCGCTTCAGGAATTCAAGACCGGCCGGCGAGAGTGCTCGTGTGCGAGGGCCAGCCGCCGCCCCGATCGCATCCGCGCCAAGCGACTGCAGCAGGCCGACGTGCAGCACGGTGGTCGCCAGGCTGCTGGCGGTGCTTTGCGCGACGGACAGATCGTCTGAGTTGATCGTCAGACTGCGCTGGCCCTGAATCACGGGGGCACTGTCGCGAACGAAGTCCATGTTCTCGAAATCGATGGCCTCGGCCACCGCGCCGGATCCGGGTATTGGCAGGCCGCGAACGAAGCCGCGCACGGCTTCGTTCATCACGTTGATGGTCTTCCGGTACGCGGCGGTCACCGATTCCTCGAACGGCTTTCCGGCCTTCCAGTTCTGCCAGAAGAAGAAGGTGGTCGGTTCGGGCAGGTAGTTGTTCCGGATCGCGCCCGACGACACGCGCGCCCCGGCATCGATCCACGCCTGATTCAGCGACGATCCGATGCAGTTCATCATGTAGACGGATCGGATATTGAGCGCCGCGCCGAGCTCGGTGCGGATGTCTTTAATCTTCTGACCGGAGATGTCGCCATTGGCGGAGATCGAGTCCTGTCCGCCGTGGGTCAGGATCATCACGTCGATCACCTTGCCCTGTCGTGACTGGGCGATCAGCGTCTGCTTCAGATCCGCGTACGACGCGGTGCCGTCGCGCAGGACGACGATGTCGCCAAAGAACTCCGGCTTCGATCCCGCGTAGCGGTTGACCGACAGCTCCACCGTCTCGATCAGCGAGTCGGTGAGGCTCTTGATCTTGCTGCGAATGAAGTCGATGAGCTGCTGACGCGTCGAATCGGGCAGCAGGCTCGAGCCCGGGACTGACGACAGCAGTTTGTCCACCAGCTCCGGAATCCCGAGATCGATGCCGCCGTTGTGGATCAGGATGACCAGCACGCGGTCCGCCGCGGCAAACGAAGTCGCGAAGAGTGACTGATGGACGGCGAGCGCTGCCGGAATAGGCGCCGGAGCGGCGGTGCGACGGCGCGGGCGAAGCAGCGCCGGACCGCGCGTCCTCGCGACCTGTCCCAGGTAATCGTTCATCTGCCGAAATCTGTTTTCCATACTCAGGCCACTTGAAGCTTGTGCTCATCGACGAGCACGTCAATCAGCGAGTCGATCTCGGAGGCAATAAGCGCGGCGGCGGATTCCGCGAGATCCTCGGAATCCGGGTTTGTGTATTCGTTGGTCAACTGCTCGAGCTGCGCCAGGCCAGCTGGTGTCGGCCGCGGCACGTGCTTCCAGACCCTCTCGAAGTACGCACCGACATTCAGGTTGCTCGCCATGATGCCGGGGTCATTGATGTTGTCTACCGACTGCTGCACCGCGCGAAGGATGATGGGCAGGTATTTGTCGTCGAGATGCGAGTCGCCTTTAAGGAGCCACGAGTTGTCGCCCGCGTCATTCGTGACCTCCACGCCCGTCTCGTTGAGATAGCCGTGGAGCGCGTCCACCGCAAAGTTGGCGACCCGATCGGGTTCCTGCTCGGCGGCCTTGATCAGGAGCTTTCCGAGCATCCCGGCACTGTCGATGTTCGGATGCCATTTCAGGCACAAGCCCCACGCGCACACTGGATAGTCGGCGGTCTCGTGCGCGCTGAACCGCTGCGCGACCTTTCCCTTCGTCCAGGCTTTCTCTGCGACACGCTTGAAGAAGCTCTCGCCCTTCCCCGTCAGGCTGCTGCTGCCCTTCATGAACTTGGATTTGAACAGTGCGACGGTGAATTCCTTGTTGATGAGGTGGCCCGAGGCAAAGGCATCCGTCAAAAAGTGATCACCGAAGGCGTTGATCGTCAGAGGCCGTTCGAAGAAGTGGGACTGATTCGGTGCGGCGAGGAAGATGCGCTGGGCCTCCTTGATCGCGCGCGCGTGGTGCTCCTGCCACCTCGATTTGTTGTCGCCCTGCTGGCGCTTTGCACGCCCGAGCGCAGTCCTGGGGAACAGCAGGTTCGGCGAAAAGTGCTCGTAGTTCTTATCTGCAAGCTTGAGATACCGCTTCCCCGTGACGCGCTGCCACTTGTCCGTCCCCACTTTCTCGGCCGACCGATTCGTGAAATACGCGGTGTCCTGTTCTATCAGCGCCTTCAGTTCCTTCAGCTCGGCTGGATCGGCCTTGAGCAGGTCGTCGACATCCGCGTAGAAATCGCCCATGGCGATGAGCTGTCCGTACGAGAACGACACGCCTTCACCACGCCCCACGCGGAAACGGTCCGGATAGAGATCGCTCCCGAACCGGACGTGTTCGCCGGTGGAGTAGAACGGGCGGCTATATCCGTCAGTGCTTTGGGCTGCCGCCACCGGCGGCGTGCGAATCTCGTCCAGGTCGCGCAGGAACTCCTCATTGCCCACTTCCGCTGACGCCTTTGCCGCGGGGGTCTGACCGGCCTTGGCGTTCCCGGCCTTGCGGGCGGCGGCGACGCGCTCCTGCCGATCCGAGGTCGCATCGAAGTCCGCAAACCGGTTCTCGAGATCGATGCTGCCCAGGTCGTACGCGTTCGCGTACTGCATGCTCTGCGCGATGCGGTCGAAGATCGCCTGCTCGTTTTTCGCGTCAGGAAGCGGGCGGTCCGGCGGTGCGGATGGCCCCTTGTCCACCGTCTTCTTCGTGGACGGATCGAACACCTTCTGGCCCATCAGGATCGACTGCATGTCGGCCAGGAAATCGTGTTCGGTCGCACTCGACGCCGTCGCGCGCTCGGGCGGGAGCACCTCCGGTTGCAGGACTCGTGATGTCTCGGGCGGTGCGGGCGGCGGAGGCATGGCCGGAGCGCTCGGCGACATCGACGG
>DASROF010000014.1:0-10588 GCA_035647075.1 Vicinamibacterales bacterium
CTGCTCGGAGGTCAGCACCGGGTGGCAATGGAATACTCGCCGGATTGCGCGATTCCCTACGTCTCCCGCGTGGACGCCGGCACGGTTGAGGCCGTCAGACGGCGGGGGGTCGAAATCGTTTCCTCCGGAGATCTCGTCCAACAATTCGAAGCAACCTGGACGGCGGCGCAGCTGGCCCTCCACCGGGATGCGTCGGCTGCCCTGTATCGAATTAAGGACAAGGCCTTTACAGCGGCCTCTGATGCCCTGACAGCCGGACGCCGACAGACGGAATACGATCTGCAACAGCTGATGGTCCAGTGGTTTGAGGACGAGGGGTTGGTCAGCGACGCGCCGCCGGTCGTGGCCATCGGGGCGAACGCGGGAAATCCCCACTATCTCCCAACCGCTGAGCAGCACCGGCCGATCGTGGCGGACGAGGTGCTGCTGCTGGACCTGTGGGGCAAAAAGACACAGCCGCGTGCCGTCTTTGCTGATATCACCTGGGTGGGGGCGACGTCGAAGCAGGCTCCGTCCGAGGCGGCAGCGGCATTCGCAGCCATCGTGGGGGCGCGCGATAGGGCGGTGCAAGTTGTTCAGGAGCGCGCCGCCAGCGGACAGGATTTACGCGGCTGGGAAGTGGACCGGGCCGCGAGGCAAGTACTCGAGGATCGTGGCTACGGGAAATACGTGTTGCATCGTACCGGCCATAGCCTCGGCGAAAACGTCCATGGTAATGGGACGCATCTCGACGACTACGAGACGCACGACGAGCGGCGGATCGTCCCGAAGACAGGCTTTACGATCGAACCAGGGCTCTATTTCCACGACTTCGGCGTGCGCACGGAAATCAACGTGTATCGCGGCGAGCGGGACGCGGTGGTGACTGGCGAGCGTCAAACAGACATCGTGACGTTACGTTAGTACTCGGGGGTTTTTGGAGGCTTCGATGTTTAATCGCAACAAATCGACATTGTTCTACATGTTTCTCGTCGTTGTGGCGAGCGTGATGGTCGGGATGGTCCTGGCGTCACGCCTGGATCTGTCGTCGCAGAGCTCGGCGCAGTCGCTCGCGCCGGCCGTGAACAGCGCGCCGATCACCGGCCCGGTGACGGCGACCACCTTCCGCGAAGTGGCGAACATGGTGTCGCCTGCGGTCGTGAACATCCGCGCCGACTCGATGCAGCCGACGCAGGATCTCAGCGACCTCTTCGGCGGCGATGATCAGGGTGATCTGTTCAATCGGCTGTTCCCCCAGGGCCGCCCGCCGCGCGGGCAAAGCCAGGGCGACGAGGACACGCCGCGCCGCCGTCAGGCGCCGCCGCGCGAAGAGCTGGTCCGCGCCCGCGGCACCGGCTTCATTATCGACAAGTCGGGACTCATCCTGACGAACAACCACGTCGTCGAAGGCGCGACCAAGATCCTGGTCTCGCTGTATGGCGAAGATGACGACCAGGAGTATGCGGCGAAGGTTGTCGGCCGTGATCAGCTTACCGACAGCGCGCTGCTGCAGCTCACAGAGAAGCCCAACCACGATCTGCCAACGATCAAGTTCGGCGACTCGGCGCAGATGCAGCCGGGCGACTGGGTGATGGCGATCGGCAACCCGTTCGGCCTTGATCACACCGTGAGCGTGGGCGTCATCAGCGGCAGCCGTTCAGGAAACGACGAAGGGGCCTTGCGCGTTGCCGCACTGAGAACCGCCGACGTGCTGCAGACGGATGCCGCGATTAATCCCGGCAACTCCGGCGGGCCGCTTATCAACCTGCGTGGCGAAGTGATCGGCATCAACACCGCCATTGCGACGACTGGCCAGTCGCAGGGCAACATGGGCGTCGGCTTCGCGATTCCAAGCAATTCGATCCGCGAAATCCTGCCGCAGCTCCGCGCCGGCAAAGTGACGCGCAGCCGCGTCGGTGTCCAGGTCGGACCGGTCCGTCGGCAGGCCGTCGACGAGCTGGGATTGAAGGAGAAGGCCGGTGCGCTCGTGAGCACCGTTGAAGAAGGCGGGCCCGCTGAAAAGGCCGGCGTTGAAATCGGCGACGTCATCCTCTCCTGGAATGGCCAGCCCGTGAAGGGCAGCGACGATCTGGTGCGGATGGTGGTCAGGACCAAGCCGGGCACCACAGTCCCGGTGCGGGTCGTCCGCGATAAGAAAGAGCGATCGCTGAACGTCACGGTCGAAGAGCTGGATCTCGATGCCGAGGCAGGCGGGAAGGGTCGTGAGCGCAGCAGCGATCGGACCAGTCTCGAGCCCGAGCAGAACAAGGGCTTCGGCATGACGCTGGAGAACGTGCCGGCAGAGCTGACGCGACGGATGCGTCTGCCGGATGGGACGCGTGGTGCGGTGATTACCGATGTCGATCAGGGAAGCCCGGCCGCGGACTTCGGCCTTCGCCCTGGCGACATCATCTTCCGTGTTGGCAGCGCGGCGGTCGCGACCGCCGTGGAGGCCCAGCGCGAGCTCAATCGCGTCCCGGCGGGCGGCACAGCGTTGCTGCGAGTCATCAGGCGCGATCAGAATACGACCAAGGGTTACCGCGAGATCTTCCTCACGGTGACCAAGGGCTAAAGAGCAGGCCTCAGCGGCAGATCAGGGTCCGGTATTCTTACTGGGCCCTGATTCACCCTGAGGCCATTTTTTTGCTCGAACGCGAAGTCAAGCTGCTCTTCCCCACCGCTGCCGTTGCGCGCGACGCCGTCCTCGCGGCCGGCGCCGTCGCGGCGCACGCTCGTCGCCTCCAGGACGATGCGTTGTACGACCTTCCTGACGAAACGCTGAGAATCAAAGGGTGCGTGGTCCGCGTCCGCGTCGAACGATGGCCCGATGCGCCGGAGACGACGACCCTGACCGTCAAGGGGCCGGTTCACGCGGGACCGATGAAGCTCCGCGACGAGCACGAGACGCGTGTCGAGAAGGCGGACGCGCTGTTGAAAGCGTTCGACGTCCTGGGAATGCGCGCATGGTTCCGGTATCAGAAGTACCGCGAGGAGTTTTCTACGCGCGGCGTGATTATCGCTATCGACGAGACTCCCGTCGGCACATACGTCGAGCTCGAGGGCGATGAAGATGCGATTCACGCGATGACGGCCGCGCTCGGCCGGTCGCCAGCCGATTTCATCATCGACTCGTACTATCGGCTCTTCATGAAGCGCCGCGACGAATTCGGCCTCGCGGGCCCGTACATGCTCTTTCCGCCGACGGCTCCTGAATGATTCCCGCACTCGTCCTGACCGCGGGACTTGGAACGCGGCTCCGCCCACTGTCCTACGTGCGCGCCAAGGGTGCGCTACCGCTGGCCGGCGAACCGCTCGCGCGACGGATCCTGCGCTGGCTGCATGAAGCAGGCGTTCGCGACGCCGTGCTCAACCTGCATCACCTGCCGCATACGCTGACGCGCGCGATCGGTGACGGCAGCGATATCGACATGCGCATCCGGTATTCCTGGGAGGCGCCGGTGCTCGGATCCGCAGGTGGCCCGCGCCGGGCACTGCCGCTGCTGCAGCCGGGTGGCAACGCAACGGACGGATCGTTTCTGATCGTCAACGGCGACACGTTGACGGACGTCGATATCCCGGCGCTTGTGGCCGATCATCGTTCGTCGGGCGCACTGGTCACCATGGCGGTCATTCCGAACACGGAGCCGGGGAAGTACGGCGGCGTCACGGCGGATGCAGAAGGGCGATTCACGGGATTCGTGCCTCGCGGATCGACGGAGCCATCGTTTCACTTCATCGGAGTTCAGGCAGCGGAGCGGCGCGCGTTCGAATCAGTGCCGGCAAATACGCCATATGAAGTGAGGACGCTCTATACAGCGCTCGCTGCGGCAGAGCTTGGAAGCATTCGCGTACTTCAGACGAGCGCCGGATTTCTCGACATCGGCACGCCTGCCGATTATCTGAACACTGCCCTGCTGATTGCCGCGCGTGATGGCGTCTCAACCGTCGGTGCGCGCACGCGAGTGGACTTTGGTGCCAGAATCGAACAGTCGGTCTTGTGGGACGATGTCATGGTGCACAAGGGCGCGATGCTGAAAGAGTGCGTCGTCGCGGACGGCGCAGTGGTGCCGGCTGATACGTCGTGGCACGGTGTCACGCTGCGGGTGCCGACAGGCGAGCTCGCCGACGGTGAACGCGTGATCGATGGACTCGCGGTATGTCCGTTGTGAGCGAACGACGTACTGAGGATGGCGCCGATATCCGCGTCCGCATCGATCGATTCCTGATCGAGCGCGGTCTGACGGACGCGCGCGTGGTGCCGTTGACCGGCGACGCGTCTGACCGCCGCTATTTCCGCGTCATGCTCGCGGACGACGGGACGCAGGTGCTGGCCGTCCATCCTGGCGCCATTCAGTTTTCCCAGATGCCCTTCGTGAGGGTGGGGGAGCTCCTCAGCCTGCTGTCCTTGCCGGTTCCCGCCATCCTGTCGTACTCAGACGAACTGGGCATCATCAGTCTCGAGGATCTTGGCGACGTCACGCTGCAGGCGCACCTCGGAGCGGCCACGTCGTCAGAGCACAAGGCGCTCTATCGCCAGGCGGTTTCGCTGATTGAAGCGCTGCAGCGGCGCGGCGCGGCGATGGAATCATCGCAGTACCCACCGTACGGAATTGCGTTCGACGTGCCGAAACTGACGTGGGAGCTGGATTTCTTTGCGAAGCACTTCCTCGAAGGGTATCGCGGTATCGCTCTCGACACGCCGGACCGCCAGGCGCTGGCCGAAGAGTTCTCCGCGATCGTCGAGGAGCTTGCCGCGGAGCCGCGCGTGCTGTGCCACCGCGATTACCACAGCCGCAATCTGATGCTGCACCAGGGCCGCCTCTACATCATCGACTTTCAGGACGCGCGGATGGGGCCCGACACGTACGATCTCGTGTCTCTGCTGCGCGATTCCTATGTCGATCTGCCGGAGGCGGAGGTTGACGACCTGATCGCGTTCTTTCGAGCGCTGCGGTGCGGTCCTGGCGAGCAGGCCAGGGCCGAGGACCTCCAGGAATTCCGCAGACGTTTCGACCTGATGGCGGTGCAACGCAACCTCAAGGCACTCGGAACGTTCGGCTTTCAGACGATTTCGCGCGGCAACCCGGTGTACATCCAGTACATTCCGCGAACCCTGAATCACCTGCGCGCAAACCTCGAGCACTACCCGCGCTTCGGACGTCTGCGCGAACTGCTCGCTGCGCACCTCGAAGAATTGCGACAATAAGAGACGTGGCCGACTTCGGCGTTTCCACGCACCTGTTCCACGAACACCGGCTCACTCGCGATCACCTGGTCCACATCGCCGCGCACGGATTCGAGGCGGTCGAGCTGTTCGCAACACGCGCGCACTTCGACTATCACGACGACCACGCTCGAGCGCAGCTTGCCGAGTGGCTGTCTGATACGCGCCTGCAGTTGCATTCCGTTCACGCACCTGCGTTCGAGGCGCTTCGACACGGCCGCTGGGTAGGCGCCCTGTCGAACGCCTCGTCAAACGAATCGCGGCGTAGAGCGGCAATTGCGGAGGCTGAGGCCGCGCTCGCGCTTGTCGCGCATGTACCGTTTCAGTACCTGGTGACACACATCGGGGTGCCGATGACCGAGGCAGGCAGCGGAGCTGACAATCAGCGACATGCCGCTCGGCGAAGCGTCGAAGACCTGGCCGCGCTCGCGGCAAAAGTGAACGTTCGGGTTGCGGTGGAAGTCATTCCGAATTCGCTGTCGAGCGCGTCGGATCTGCTGGACCTGATCGAGGAGGATCTCGACGGCCTGGACGTCGGCGTCTGCCTCGATTACGGCCATGCGCACCTGATGGGCGACGTTGGCGAGTCCATCGAAACGCTCTCGGGTCATCTGCTCACGACGCACGTACACGACAACGACGGCAAGCGCGACGACCATCTCGTGCCGTTTGCTGGAAGCATCGACTGGGACGCGGCGATGATGTCGACGCAGAAGATCGGCTACGACGGGATCTTCATGCTCGAAGTCGGCGACACGGGAGACCCGGTGGATGTCCTGCGGCGCTCCGTGAAGGCCCGCGAGCGTCTCGAAAAGACCTTCGTGACCTTCTAGCCGTTCGGTAGCGATCTAGAACGCCGCATGTCCCGGTGTACGCGGGAACGGGATGACATCCCGGATATTCGTCATGCCGGTCGCATAAATGATCGTCCGCTCCAGACCGAGTCCGAATCCTGCGTGAGGCACAGTTCCGTAACGCCGTAAATCGCGATACCACCAGTACGCCTTCGGATCGAGTTTCAGCTCGGCGAGACGCCGATCGAGCGCATCGAGCCGCTCCTCCCGCTGTGACCCTCCAATGATTTCACCGATGCCCGGAGCAAGTACATCCATCGCCGCCACCGTCTTCCCGTCGTCGTTGACGCGCATGTAGAACGCCTTGATCTGCTTCGGATAGTTCATGACGATGACCGGCGCCTTGACGTGGTCCTCCGTCAGCCAGCGTTCATGCTCGGACTGCAGGTCCATGCCCCAGCTCACCGGGAACTCGAACTTCTTACCGCTCTTCTGGAGGGCGGCGACCGCATCCGTGTACGTCATGCGTTCGAACGTCGAATTGACGAACGCCTCGACACGCGCAATGCAGCCCTTGTCGATGCGATCGGCGAAGAACTTCATGTCGTCCCCGCGTTCGTCCAGGAGGGCGCGGAGGATGTACTTGAGGAACGACTCCGCGAGGTCGGCATCCGCCGCGAGGTCGGCGAAGGCAATCTCCGGTTCGATCATCCAGAACTCGGCAAGGTGGCGGCTCGTATTGCTGTTCTCGGCGCGGAACGTCGGGCCAAACGTGTAGACCTTCGAGAGGGCCAGGCAATACGTCTCGACGTTCAACTGTCCGCTCACGGTCAGAAACGCCTCCTTGCCGAAGAAATCCTGGCTGAAGTCGGTGCGTCCCTCGGGACCGCGCGGCACCAGACCGAGATTGGCGATGTCGAGCGTGCTGACGCGGAACATCTCTCCCGCGCCCTCGGCGTCGCTTGCCGTGATGATCGGCGTATGGATCCACGAGAAGCCGCGCTCGTGGAAGTACCGGTGGATCGCCATGCTCAAGGCATGGCGGACACGGGTGACCGCGCCGATCGTGTTCGTTCGCGGCCGTAAATGCGCCACCTCGCGCAAATACTCGAACGACGTCTTCTTCGGCTGAATCGGATAGGCCTCGGGGTCCTCCACCCATCCGATCACGTCGATCGACTCGGCCTGCAGTTCGACGGCCTGTCCCTGCCCCTGGCTCTGCGCCAGCGTGCCGGTCGCAATCACGGCGCATCCCGAGGTCAGCTTGACGACCTCGCTCTGGTAGTTCGAGAGCTCCGCCGGTGCGACGACCTGAATCGGATCGAAGCAAGTGCCGTCGTGGACGTGGACGAACGACAGTCCGGCCTTCGAATCGCGCCGGGTGCGAACCCATCCGCGGACCGTGACCCGGCTTCCAACCGGGTGCTTTCCTTTGAGCAGCGCTGAAATGTCGACGTGATCGGCGGTGGCCATGGCGTTACCTGTATCCTAGATCCTTATCCTTCTTATGAAGATTGGCATGGTGAGTCTCGGCTGCCCGAAGAACCTCGTCGACTCCGAGGTGATGCTCGGGCTCGCCCAGCAGCAGGGACATTCACTTACCCGCGACGCTGCCGACGCCGAGGTCCTGATCGTCAACACCTGCGCCTTCATCGACAAGGCGAAGCAGGAGTCGATCGACACCATCCTGGAGATGGCCGAGCTGAAGAAATCCGGCGCGTGCAAGCGGTTGATCGTGACCGGGTGCCTGGCGGAGCGGTATCGGGATGAACTGCGAGCGGAAATTCCCGAAATCGACGCCATCCTCGGGACGGGTGAGGTGCCCGAGATTGTGGGTGCGATAGGTGAGAGAGGTGCGAGAGGTGCGAGAGGTTCAATAATTCCGCTGCTGCGTTCGAACGGTGAACCAATAGCACTTTCGCACCCCTCGCGCCCCTCTCACCTTCCGACCTACATCTACGACTCCGACACACCTCGCCTGCTGGCGACGCCACGACATTACGCCTACGTGAAGATCGCGGAAGGCTGCGATTACAAATGCGCGTTCTGCATCATCCCGAAGCTGCGTGGCAACTATCGCAGCCGCTCGCACGAGTCGATCGTCCGTGAGGCGGAGACCCTGGCCGCGCGCGGCGTCAAGGAACTACTGCTGATCTCGCAGGACACGACCTTCTATGGCATCGATCACGGCGAACGCGGTGCCCTGGCTCGCCTGCTCCGGGCCTTGAACAGGGTCGAAGGGCTCGAATGGATCCGGATGCTCTATCTCTATCCGACCACCATCACAGACGAGGTGCTGGATGCGATGGCCGAGAGCGAGAAGGTCTGCAAGTACGTGGACCTGCCGCTCCAGCATGCATCCGACGCCGTGTTGAAACGCATGAAGCGCCCGGGGACAAGAGGGTCATACGAAAAGCTGCTCGACCGCATCCGAACGCGCGTGCCGAACGTGAGCCTCCGCACGACGTTTATCGTCGGCTTTCCGGGTGAAACGGAGGCCGACTCTACAGATCTCGAGAATTTCGTGCAGGCCGTCGGTTTCGACCACGTTGGCGTCTTTACGTACTCGCATGAAGAAGGCACGTCGGCGCATGAACTGATTGACGACGTTCCGGCGAAGGTCAAGGCGGCACGGCGCAACCGTCTCATGAAGCAACAGCAGCGGATCGTGAGCCGGATGCAGAAATCGAGGGTCGGGCAGACCGTCCGGCTGGTTGTGGACGGCCCCGCGGCCGAACACGACCTCGTCCTGCGCGCCCGGCTGCAAGGGCAGGCGCCGGATATCGACCCGCTGGTTTACCTCACCGAATGCGATCCGGCTGAGTTCGCCACTGGTCAGTTCATTCAGGCCGAGATTGTCGGAAGCCGCGGCTACGATTTGCTGGCGCGACCATTGGAGGTAAATCTGTCTGCGTGATAGACTTGAACGTTACCTAGGCGGAGAAAGTCCTAGTGGGCTCGTGCCCACTTTTTTTGTTTCAGGCCGACATGAATGGCATTGTCGGCGCTGTGTGTGTAGAGACCGGCCTTCGGGTCGGCCCGGAAGTAAATGCAGCCGCTGGAACACATTCGGGCGATTGCCGAACGGGTCGCGGCATCCCGTGGACTGACGATCTGGCAGATTCAGAGCCGACGCGAGTTGTCGGGTCACGTGGTGCGGGTGTTCATCGATCGACCAGGCCCGGCGGCAACGCCGGAGGAGAGCGTCAGCATCGAAGACTGCGAGCAGGTCAACCGCGAGATCAGCACGATTCTCGACGTCGAGGACCCGCTGCCCTTCGCCTACACGCTCGAGGTTTCATCGCCGGGACTGGATCGTCCGCTGCGCGGAGAGGACGACTACCGGCGTTTCGCGGGCAGGCTGGCCAAGGTGGTGGTCAGCGAACCGGTTGACAACCAGAAGGCGTTCGAAGGTCGGCTTCGCGGCGTGGAGGCCGCCGATGTGCTGCTCGAAGGGCCGAAGGGCCGAGTGCACCGTCTGCCATTGAGACTGATTACGCGCGGCAAGCTGGAAGTGGAGTTTTAGCAGCATGCAGAACCCGTTGATGCAGACGATCGAGGCGCTGGCCAAGGAAAAGGGCATCGAGGCCGAGACCATCATCACCGCGATCGAGGACGCCGTCCTGACCGCATCGCGCAAGTACTACAAGACCAACGAGAACCTGAAGACACGCTTCAACCAGGAGACCGGACAGGTCGACCTGTTCGCCATCAAGCACATCGTCAAGGACGTCGAGGACCCGTCCACGCAAATCTCGCTCAAGGAGGCGCAGGATCTCTACGGCGACGAGGCCGAAGTGGACATGGAAATCGAATTTCCGAAGCGAACCGACGTACTCGGCCGGATCGCTGCGCAGACGGCCAAGCAGGTCATCTTTCAGAAAGTCCGTGAAGCAGAGCGCGAGAACATTTACGCCGAATACAACCAGCGCATCGGCGAGGTCATCAACAGCACGGTGAAGCGGTTCGAAAGCGGCGACTTGATCGTCGAGATCGGGCGTGTCGAAGCGGTGCTGCCACGCAAGGAGCAGTCGCGAGCGGAAAGCTACACGCCCGGCGAGCGCATCCGCGCGGTCATCAAAGGGGTCAATCGCAGCGCGAAAGGTCCGCAGATCCTGCTGTCGCGAACCGATCCCGCGCTGCTCATCAAGCTGTTCGAACAGGAAGTACCGGAAATCTACGACGGCACGGTGATGATTCGCGGCGCGGTACGCGAAGCCGGTGACCGCGCAAAGGTGGCGGTTTACTCGCGCGAGCGCGATGTGGATCCGGTCGGTGCCTGCGTCGGCATGAAAGGCACGCGCGTACAGGCGATCATCCGTGAACTGCGCGGCGAGAAGATCGACATCGTCGAGTGGTCCGAGGACCCGGTGGTGTTTGTCACCAATGCGTTGAGCCCGGCCAAGGTTCAGCGTGTGTCCATCGTTGACGACAGAGAACGCGTGATGGAGGTAGTCGTCGAGGACAAGCAGTTGTCACTCGCGATTGGTAAAAAGGGCCAGAATGTCCGGCTGGCGGCAAAGCTGACTGGCTGGCGAATCGACATCAAGAGCGAAGAAGAGAAACGGCGCGAGGTTGAAGCCGAATTCGG
>DASROF010000015.1:0-41356 GCA_035647075.1 Vicinamibacterales bacterium
AGGGGGCACGGGTGGTGGACCATTCCGGCCCGGCAGCGGCGTTGATCCACCGCGACTGCTGCGTGAGGTCAAAGCCGAGTACACGGACGAAGCGCGGCGCCGCGGGATCACGGGCGATGTGGTCCTCGAAATCGTCGTCAAGCGCGACGGCTCGGTCGGCGACGTCACGGTCCTGCAGGGTCGCGGCGCCGGTCTCGACCAGCGCGCCGTTGCCGCAGTGCGCCAGTGGCGCTTCAGCCCGGCGCGACGGCGCGGCGAGCCCGTGGACGTGATCGTTGAAGTGGCCGTGGAATTCACCCTGAGGTAACTGGAAATGTCCCTGCTGGTTATATCGATCGTGGCGGTCGTCGCTGCCGTTGCCGCGCTGTTGTACACCTGGCGCATTGCTCGCACCGAGCGGCTGCGCTCGGAGGCGCGCGTGGCCTCGCTCGCGGCGGCAATCGACGGAACGCCTGCCGACGAGGAGTCGTCGCCGATGTTTGAGCGGGCTCCGCGTTCAGGCCTGCAGAGCCGCCCGCTGCTCAAGCTGGGGGTCGGCTTCGCGATGGCCGTCCTGGTGATTGTCCTGGTCGCCATGAACAGCGACCGCCATGGTCCAAGCGCCGAAGAACGACAGAGCGTTTCGGCGGAACAGGCCACGCCGGCGTTGGAGCTGCTGTCGATGCGGCACACGCGTACCGCAGACGGTCTGACCGTTACCGGACTCGTCCGCAACCAAAGTGCCGCAGACACGGCCTCGATCACGGCGGTCGTCTTTGTCTTCGACCACGAGGGCGGTTTCGTCGCCAGCGGTAGAGCGCCTTTGGAGTTCGGCTCAGTAGCCCGTGGCGATGAATCGCCGTTCAAGGTCACAATTCCAGACGTGAAAGACGTGGGCCGCTACCGCGTCAGTTTCCGGAGTCCGGCGGGCATCGTGCCGCACGTCGACCGCCGTGCGACACTTCAGGTGTCCAATTGAGGGCTGCCATGCGAATTCACCCGCTGCTTGCCGCGCTCGCAGTTGTCGCCGCCGTCGCCGTATCGGTAACCGCGCAGTCCTCGGACGGATTCAGGTTTCGCAGTGGCGTTGAGCTCGTCAACGTGACCGCAACCGTCAGCGACGATACCGGACGCTTCGTCTCCGGACTGGAGAAGGATGACTTCACCGTCTATGACGATGGAGTCCGCCAGGAAGTCACCTACTTCAGCAACGATCGCGTCCCGGTGAGCCTCGGCATTCTGCTCGACGTGAGCGGCAGCATGACGAGCGACAAGCTCGCCACCGCGAAGGCCGCTATCGACCGTTTCATTTTTGACCTGCTGGGCAAAGACGACGAGCTGTTCTTCATGGAGTTTGCGAACCACCCGCGTCTGACGCAGCAATGGACCCGCGACCGCCGCATGATCAGCCGGGCGGTCGATCGCGCCACCGCCTCAGGCGGGACGGCGATGTACGACGCCATTGCGGATGCGATCCCGTTCGCCAGCGCCGGCGAAAACCGGAAGAAGGCGATCCTGGTGATCTCGGACGGTAACGACAGCAACAGCAATACCAGTGTCAGCGAGCTGCGGCAACTGATTCGAGAGAGCGAGGTAATGGTCTACGCGCTTGGTGTGGATGGATCGAGTCGGGGCAGCTCGAGCGGACGGGTCTCGCCGCCGCCGGTCCAGATTCCGTTGCCGTTTCCGTTCCCGATGCCGCGCGGCAGGCGGCCGGCGTTCCCACAGATCACCGGTGGCGTTTTCAACCGCAACGTGAACGGCGAGCGGGTCAATGGCGAAGCGCTGCACCAGATTACTGACGACACCGGCGGCCGAACGGAAATCGTCCGTGGCTTTGACGGCCTCGAAGCAGCCACTGCGCGCATCGCCGACGAATTGAGCAAACAGTACTACCTGGGCTACGCGAGCAACGGCGACAAAGACGGCCGCTGGCACGCCATCCGCGTGGAAGTCCGGGATCGTCGTTTGACCGTTCGCGCCCGACGCGGCTACGTCGCGTCCTGACGGACGCTCAACTCCCCCTGTCCAACTCCCAACAACTCCTCGCCTGATGGTTTTGGGAGTTGGGAATTGGTCGTTGGGGGTTGAGGTTATCATCCAATCTACGTGTATCTCTCCCTCATCGCCCTTGGCCTGAGCGTTCTTGGCGGCCTTGGGGGTCTCCTCGTCGCGTCGGGCATTCTTCTCATCAACGACTCGCTTCGCGCACGGTTAGTGCCGTCGCTCGTGAGCTACGCCGTTGGAGCGCTGCTCGGCGTCTCAATGCTCGCGATCCTGCCGGAGGCACTCGAGCAGCTTCCTGCGTCACGCGTGCTTGCGACGCTGCTGGGGGGCATCCTCCTGTTCTTCGTGCTTGAAAAGCTCGTTCTCTGGCGGCACTGTCACACTCACGACTGCGAAGTTCACGACGGTAGCGTGTTCCCGGTGCTGATCGGCGACGCGTTCCACAATTTCGTCGATGGTGCGGTGATCTCCGCGGCGGTGATGACCTCGGTGCCACTCGGAGTCAGCACCGCGCTGGCCGTGGCGGCGCATGAGATCCCACAGGAAGTGGGCGACTTCGCGATACTGCTCCACGCCGGCTATTCGCGCCGACGTGCTCTCCTGCTCAACGTGACATCCGGCCTGGCAAGCGCAGTCGGCGCGCTGGTGGCGCTCCTCGCGCTGAAGCTCGTGCCGCTGCTACTGCCGTATTGCCTGGCGCTCGCGGCCGCGAGCTTTCTTTACGTGGCGATGGCGGACCTGATCCCTGGCCTGCATCGCGGCCGCACAGACGCCCATTCCATGCGACAGATTCTGCTCATCGGCGCCGGCGTGGCGACCTCGTTCGTCTTCGTCCCATAAACGTCCAGGCGGTGCGTCCCTCACCGGGGACAACCGTGCGGCATCGGCAAGAAATCGCGCCCCATGCGAACGTGTCGGCATGGCAACGCCTTTGCCGGATAGGCGCTGGAGGTCTGGCGCGCCGCACGGTACACTGCGGCCGCGCGTCATATCCGTTTCATAGCCGAGATCGCGCCGGCCTCCACCTCAGGAGGAACGACATGTGGACCCGATTTCTCACCGCATCCTCGCTGGTTCTAGCGTTGGCGTCCCCTGCAGTCGCGCAGACGAACGTACTGCCGCCGATGCCGCCGCAGACCGCGTTGCAGATCTTTCGCAGCGTCCAGCGCCAGGTGCTGACCTATCCGCACTTCACGGTCTTCGACTCGATCAATGCCAACGTCAAGGACGGCATGGTGACCCTGACTGGCAAGGTCACGATGGGGTTCAAGCGCAAGGATCTCGAGGAACGTGTAAGCAGTATCAAGGGGATCAAGGGCGTCAATAACCAGATCGAGGTTCTTCCGGCGTCCCAGATGGACGACGAGCTTCGTAACGGTATTGCCAATGCGATTTATGGCAACTCCGCCTTCGCGAATTACGCTAATCAGGTGAACCCGCCGATTCACATCGTCGTCGAGCGCGGACGCGTGGTGCTGGAAGGCGTCGTCGCCAACAACGTCGACCGCGCGCTGGCGTATTCGATCGCCTCGCGGTTCCAGGCGTTCTCGGTGAAGAACGCGCTGCGGACCGAGGAGGAAGTCAAGAAGGAGCTGGCGGGACTCTAGGTCTGGAGATCCTTCGACAGCTGGATTTCGTCGACGATGGGAATGTCGGCAAAGCCGAGGAGTCCAGCGTTTCTGGGCTGCGCCGCGATGACCCCAGGTAGCACTCGCGTCAGCCGATATCCCCGCCGCTGGTAGAAATACTGCGCGGGGATGTTGTCGTTCGAAAGCGTGATGATCACGCGGATCAGGGACAGGCGGCGTGCGAGCAATTCGGCTTCGGCCAGCAGGTAGCTGCCGACACCCGCTCGCTGCCACATCGGATCCGTCGCCAGCCCGACAATGTGGAGCGCATCGGGGAGACGGCGCCACGCCAGCGCCCCGGCCACACCTCCTTCGGTTTCGGCGACCAGCAGATCCGCATGTTCCAGAGCGATCGGTTGACCATCAGCAACGAGCTGGCGGCCGCCGAACTCGCGGCGGAAGATGTCCTCGGCGAGCTCGCGATCGACAGGTGTCGCTTCGCGGACAAGCGGAGGAGCCAGATCGACACGCTGCCGGCATCCGCACACGACCTGCAGTCTCGCGTCCGACCACGCCGCAACGCGTCCACATCGCCCACAGCGCAGCACCGGTGTGTGCGGTGACTCGGGGCGCATCAGGGGTGAGACTCCGCTTCTGCGGGCTCCCGGCCACGACGGGCAACCCACCAGAGCACTCCGGCAAAAGCTGCCGCCGCAACCAGGATGGTGGAACCAAACAGCAGCAGGGTCGTGTACAGAATCGACTCAGGCGCCATCTGCACGCGCAGGTCGAGCGGCTCTCCACGCAGTCGCAATGCGAGCGGCTGCTCCCATTCGAGGATGTTGCCGCGGCGGACCTTGTCGGGACTGTTTTCGAAGAGGATTTCGCTTGGCAGATGCATGCGAAACGCGACGATTTCACCGCCGTCCCAGGCGACGCTTCCTTCAGCACGAGAGCGCGGCGGGCCGACGATCTGGTGGTAATCCACGCGATCGGCGTCACGGCTGAACATGTACGTCGACCATGAAAACGGTTTGATCGCCGTCAGTTGGCGGACATCGTCCGCCTGGACGCTGACATGCACAAAACGACGGCCATGCCGGCGCGACAGGCTGAGCGTCACGTCCGATCCCGCATCTGCAAACAGCCGCCGCACCTGCTGACGATCGAGTCGTGCACGAGGATCTGTAGGCAGGTCCACACCGCGCAACGCGACCAGCGATGCGACGGACGCGTTGAGATTCAGCGTCGCGGAGCCATCGAGATTGAGGTACAGCTCCTCCTCGTACTCGTACTGTGGCTTCAGCACGCGACCGCTGCACGCGGCGGCTATCGCACTACAGCAGAGCACGACGCACAAAGCGACGCGTCCTGCGATCGGCATGACCCTCAATGATATCTGAGATACTTCCTCACAGATGCCCCTTCGCACCACTGACGCTCGCTCAGGACAGGCCCGGCGCACGCTCTTTCTGATCGACGGCAGCTCGCAGATGTACCGCGCCTATCACGCCTTCCGCGGACGCGGACTGTCGAATCAGGAGGGACAGACCACACACGCCGTCTACGTGTTCGTGACGATGCTCCGTAAGCTCATTGCCGATCATGATCCCGAGTACATGGCGGCGTCGTTCGACCTCGCCGGCCCCACGTTTCGCGATCAGCTCGTCACCGACTACAAGGCCAACCGCGCCGCGATGCCTGACGATCTCGCAGAGCAGATCAACTGGGTGCATCAGGCGTGCGAAGCGATGGGCGTACCGATTCTCACCGCCGCCGGGTATGAGGCCGACGATGTGATCGGCACGATGGCGATGCGGGCAAGAGCCGACGAGTTCGACGTCGCGATCGTCTCCATCGATAAGGACTTCTTTCAACTGGTGGGTCCCGGAATCCGTGTCTACGATCCACGCGAGGAGGGCGCGTGGTTCGACAGCGACGGCGTTGTCGAGAAGTTCGGAGTGCGACCGGAGCAGGTAACGGACGTGCTCGCGCTCGTTGGCGACACCAGCGACAACGTCGCTGGCGTGCCGGGCATCGGCAAGAAAGGCGCGATCGATCTGGTCACACAGTTTGGCGGACTGGATGCGATGCTCGAGCGACTGAGCGACCTCAAACCGAAGCAGCGCGAGGCATTGTCCACGCATCGCGCCGATGCGCTGCGCAGCCGCGAGCTCGTCACCATCCGCACCGATGTTCCCCTCGACTTCGACCTGGAATCGCTCCGCTATCGTGGCCCATCGCGCGAACGATGCTACGAGCTGTTCACCCGCCTCGACTTCCGAATCATCTTGAACGATTACGCACCGCCACCGGCGACCGCGGACACGGTGGAGAAGGATTACCGGCTCATTACGTCGATGCCGGAGCTCGAGGTCCTCATCGCCGAAATGCGGCAGGCAGGCGAGTTCGCCTTCCGTATCGTTCCCGACACTGCCTCGGCAATGCGTGCCGGCATCGTCGGCGTTGCGTTCTCCACTCAGGATCGTCAGGCACGTTACGTTCCGCTCGGTCACGTCAACAGCGACACGACGGATGACCTCCTCGCGAGTACATCGGCCCCGGCGCAACTCGATGCGACGCTCGCTCTCGACCGGCTGCGCGGCATCTTCGAGGACGACACTGTTCGCAAGGTCGGCCACGATCTCAAATTCGAGATGCTCGTGATGGCACGCCACGGCATCGCGCTTCGAGGTCTGGCGTTCGATTCGATGCTTGCCAGCTACCTGCTCGACGCCACGCGTCCGGGCCACCCACTCGAGGAAACATCGCTCGAACATCTTGGCTATAAGGCGCTGACTGACGAAGACGTCTGCGGCCGCGGCGCGAAGACAATACCGTTCGCGCGGCTCGCACCGGCGACACTGCTCAACTATGCTGGCGAGCGGGCGGACCTGGCGCGTCAACTCGCCAACCGACTGGCACCGCTGCTCGTGACGGACCACCTCGAAGCCGTCTACCGGGATCTGGAAATGCCCCTGGTCCCGGTGCTCGCGGATATCGAGCGCGCAGGCATCCGCCTGGACGGTCCGGCCCTCGCTGGCCAATCGCGACACCTCGAACAGGAGCTGGCGAGCTACACCGCGCGAATCTTTGAGCTCGCGGGCGAGGAATTCAACATCAACTCGCCCCAGCAGCTCGGGCGCGTTCTGTTCGAGAAGCTGCAGCTGACGCCGGGGAAGAAGACGGGAAAGACGCGGTCCGCGTCCACGGCCGCGGAAGTGCTCGAGGAGCTGGCTCTGTCACACGACCTGCCGCGCCTCGTGCTCGAGTGGCGCGCGTTGCACAAGCTGAAAAGCACGTACATCGACGCGCTGCCGCAGATGGTGCATCCCGACACGGGCCGCGTGCACACCTGCTTCAACCAGGCCGTAGCCGCAACCGGCCGTCTGAGCAGCTCCGATCCGAATCTGCAGAACATTCCGATCCGGACCGAGTTGGGCCGTGAAATCCGGAGGGCGTTCATCGCAGCGCCGGGCCACACGCTGATCTCCGCCGACTACTCGCAGATCGAGCTGCGAGTGCTTGCACACATGGCTGGCGAGGACGCACTCATCGAGGCGTTTCGATCGGGGGAAGACATCCATGAACGCACCGGGCTGAAGCTGTTTGGCGCCAACAGCGGGCTCGACAGGCATGTCCTGCGCAGCCGCTCGAAGATGGTGAATTACGCGGTCCTCTACGGAAAGACGCCGTTCACGCTGGCGCGCGACATCAACGTCACACAGGAAGCCGCGCAGGAGTTCATCGACGCTTATTTTTCCGGATTCCCGCGCGTTCGCGCGTTCATCGATCGGACGCTCGAAGAGGCGCGGCAAACGGGGGTGGTCAAGACGATGGCCGGACGACGACGCCTGGTACCGAATCTGACCAGCCGGAATTTCCAGATGCGGGCGCAGGCGGAACGCGAGGCCGTGAACATGCCGATTCAGGGATCAGCGGCGGACATCCTGAAGAAGGCGATGATCGATCTCCACACCGAATTGCCGCGCCGCGGCCTGAAGACGAGGATGATCCTCACCGTCCATGACGAACTGCTCTTTGAGGCTCCAGCCGAAGAAGCCGATGCCGCAGCGGAGGTCGTCCGCGAGCGAATGGAGAATGTGATGTCGCTCAGCGTGCCGTTGACCGTGGATGTCGGGGTCGCGGAAAACTGGCGAGACGCGAAGCCATAGGCAGGCCTCACGATACAGGCCTCAGGGCTGATCCCTGCGGCTTACTTCCAGTCCGCCTTCGCCTTCTCCCACTCGGCGCGCATGGCAGCGGCCGCTTCCTGTTGCTCGCGTTGAGGCCGCGTCCGCGCACGTTCGGGAATGAGCGCGTCGCTGACCACGCGATCAAGTTCGGCACGGAGGTCTGCGGCATCGGAACCGAGCGATGCGCGCACCCATCCCGCCACCGCAGCATCCCACGATCGATCGAGATCGCCGGCGCCGCGCGCGGCAACGACGAGCCAGTAGTTGGCGATAACGCTGCCGGGTTCATTCCGCAACTCGGTTTCCATTCGATCGACGATGCGGGTGAACGCGGAGAGGCGTCGATCTGGCGGTCGCGCCTGCGCCTGCCGATCGAGGGCGGTCGCCCACCAATCGAGCAGCTTGCCCCGATCCCGCGCGTTCAGTATCGAGGCACGTCCCAGCGCGCTGTCAAAAACGTCGGCAGCCGCTCCGAAGGCCTCACTGAAATACAGGGTCTGACCCAACCCGATCAGCTGATCCAGCTGATCGCGTGGCGACAACGCGGTCGTACGCACGGCGGCAAGTGCGGCGCGTGCGGCCGTCAGGTCGGCGGCTCCGCCAGTCGCTCGAAAGCGCTCGAGATGTGCACGGGCCAGCACCAGCGCGGCGGCGTCTTCGGCCTTCGGGTCGAGGCGGGCCATGGTCGCTGCATCGATCGCCGCGTCATAGCTCGCTGAGTTGTACAGCGCACGAGCTCGGGCGAGAGAGGGGGGCTCAGCGGCCGCGGCTGCGATCGGCAGCGCGACGAGCGCCAGCACGGTCAGGATGCGGGTCATCTTCGGAATCGTAGATCACGTCGCGGATTCGTGCCGACAGGACGCCTGAAAACCGTTTGGTAGAATGCGCGGGATGCGCCAGCCGGTGATTGTGCCGCGAGAGCAGCACGCCATCTCGCGGAAACAGATCGACCCGGACGCGCTCAAGGTGCTCTACCGCCTGCACCAGAACGATCACGTCGCCTACCTCGTCGGTGGCAGCGTACGCGACCTGCTGCTCGGACGGCGTCCGAAAGACTTCGACATCGGCACCTCGGCACACCCGTACCAGGTCAAGCGCCTCTTCAAGAACTGCTGGATCATCGGCCGACGCTTCCGGCTGGCGCACGTCCGGTTTGGTGCCAAAACGATCGAGGTCGCGACGTTCCGCCGCCTGCTCAGTGCGCAAGAGCTCGCGACAGCGGTCGATGAGGCCGAACCTGGACGTCTCCCGGAGGCGACGTCAGGTGACACGTCGGACTCCATCGAGCGGGCTGACCGCCTGCTGCACCGTGATAACACCTTCGGAACACCGGAGGAGGACGCCTTCCGTCGCGACTTCACGATCAACGCGCTCTTCTACGACATCGGGACGTTTTCGATCATCGACTACACGGGTGGGCTGAAGGATCTCGACGAGGGCGTCGTCCGTTCGATCGGCGATCCGGTCGAGCGCCTTCAGGAGGATCCGGTGCGCATGCTGCGGGCCGTGGCTATGGCCGCACGGCTTGGCTTCCGCATCGACGAACCGATCGACAGCGCAATCGCGGCGCATCGCGCGGACATCGCCCGGAGCGCACCCGCCCGTCTGATGGAAGAGCTGTACAAATTGCTGCGGTCTGGAGCCGCAGAACGGGCGTTCCGCATGCTCGCGGAAAGACGACTGCTCGAACCGATCGCGCAGGAGTTGCAACGCGGCGCCACCGATCGTCTGTGGGAGTCGCTGGCCGCGCTCGATGCGTATCGTCGTCGGTTCGATGACATTCCCGACACGCTGACGAACGCCGTACTCCTGGGATCGCTGCTGGTCCCGCTCGGTCACGCGATCCGTTCGTCTCCTGCACCCGTGCCGGACGGCGAATTCCGCAAGGAGCCACGACTCGCACTCGGGATGCTGCCGATTCCGCGGCGCGACGTCGAACGGCTGCGACAGATTCTGGGTCTGCAGCGCCGCCTCATCGACATGGGACTCTCGCCGCGAGCGCGACGCGCGCTGATGCATCGCGGACCGTTCCGCGACGCGTTGACGTGGCTGGAGATTCAAGGCCAGGTGCCTGAGGTCATCGAACACTGGCGAGGCTTCATGGAAGCCGCCGCCAGCTATGGAGGAGAGCCCGAAGGTGCCGAGCCGGCTCCACAGCGGCGCCGGAGACGACGACGGCGGCGGTCGTTCCGCCCAGCCAGTCGTTAACCGCGCTTCGTTTCGAAGTCGCGCATGAAGTCGACCAGGGCTTCAACGCCCTGCTCCGGGAACGCGTTGTAGATCGAGGCGCGCATGCCGCCAACCGACCGGTGTCCCTTCAGTCCATCGAGGCCGTTCGCGGTGGCTTCCTTGTCGAACATCTTTTCCAGTTCTTCGCTCGGCAGCCGGAACGTGACGTTCATGAGCGATCGGCTGTCCTTACGGGCGGTCCCGCGATAAAAGCCGGTTCGATCGATTTCCGCGTACAGCTTCGCCGCTTTCCGGGCGTTGATGGACGCAATTCCCGGCAGTCCGCCCAGCGATTTGAGCCATTGCATCGTCAGCCCGAGCAGGTAGATGGCAAAGGTCGGCGGTGTGTTGTACAGGGAGTCGTTCTCTGCCTGTACTTTGTAATTCAGCATCGTCGGCAAATCTGATGACGAGCGCGCGAGCAGGTCCTCGCGCACGATGACCAGTGTCAGGCCGGATGGTCCGAGGTTCTTCTGAGCGCCGGCGTAGATCAGGCCGAACCGTCGAAGCTCCATTGGACGGCTCAAGATGTTGGAGGAGGCATCAGCCACCAGCGGCACATCACCAGTTGCAGGGGGCTCTTTCCATTCAGTCCCCTCAATGGTGTTGTTCGTCGTGATGTGAACGTAGGCGGCGCCTGGCGTCAGTGTCAACTCAGACGCGTCAGGGATCCGGCTGTAATGGTCTGCCTTCGTCGATCCCGTCACGTTGACGGACCCGACGCGTTTTGCCTCTTTCGCCGCCTTGTCCGCCCATGACCCCGTGTCGATGTAATCCGCTGTCTGGCCTGCGCCGAGGAGGTTCATCGGCACCATGGAGAACTGCAAGCTCGCGCCGCCCTGGAGCAGCAGGACCTTGTGGCGCTCGTCGAGCCCGGTCAGTTCTCGCAGATCTGCAACCGCACGCGCGAGAATGCCCTCGAACGTCTTCGATCGGTGACTGATCTCCATGACCGACATGCCGACGCCTGGCAAGGCCACGAGATCGCGCTGCGCCTGCTCGAGAACGGGCCGCGGCATCACGGCAGGACCTGCGGAGAAGTTGTAAATGCGATGTGTAAGGCTAGAAGACATGGGATAACAACCCGTCCCTTAACTTCGGCTCGAACCACGTGGATTTGGGAGGCATGATGCCGCCCGCATCGGAGATCGCCATCAAATCGTCGACGCTGACCGGATAGAGCGAAAAGGCGACCGCCGCCCCGCCTGACGACACAGACTGCTCCAGGAACTCTGTGCCTCTCGCTCCACCGACGAAGTCGATCCGCTTGTCGGTACGAACATCTCCGATGCCAAGCACTGGACCCAGAATCAGTTCCTGCAGAAGGTCGACATCGAGACGTCCGGCGATCGGCCCCGACGGCGAGGGCTCGCCCAGTTCGATCGTGTACCACACGCCGTCGAGGTACATCGACACGTCGCCGCGGCGGACTGGACGCGATGGCCCGGACGTGATCACGAACCGTTCGCGGAGTCGAGACAGAACGGACGCCGGTGACGCCCCGGCCAGGTCTTTGATGATCCGGTTGTAGGCGAGGATCTGCACCTGATCGTGAGGGAATGCCACACCAAGGAACGTATCCCACTCTCCTGCCCCGGCAGTTGAGCGCTTCTGCTTCCGTGCCCGTGCCGCACTCGCGGCGCGGTGGTGACCATCCGCGATGTACAGCGCAGGCACCGCGGCAAATGCATCCACGAATCGATTCCGATCACCATCGCGAACCTTCCAGACCGTGTGCCCGATGTGATCGGACGCCATGAAGTCGAAGAGCGGTTCAGTCCCAACCGTCTGATCCACGAGGTCCGACACGTGCGGTGCCGCGCGGTAGGTCAAGAACACAGGTCCGGTCTGCGCGCCAATCGCCAGCATGTGCCGCGTCCGATCGTCTTCCTTGTCGCGCCGCGTGCGCTCGTGCTTCTTGATGATGTCGGTGTCGTAGTCATCGAGCGAGAAACACGCGGCGATACCGGTCTGCTCGTGCGGCCCCATTTTGAGGCGGTAGACATAGAGGCTCGGAACATCCTCTGTCACCAGCGGCGCTGCCGCCTGGAGCTCCAGAAAATTACGCGCGGCCTTGTCGTATACCTCGTCCGCATACGGATCAGTTCCAGCCGCCACATCGATCTCGGCGCGCGAGACGTGCAGGAAGCTGAGCGGATTGCCGTGCGCGATCGATGCTGCCTCGTCCCTCGTCACGACGTCGTACGGGACGGCGGCAACGTCGCTCGCAGCGGCCGGAGTCGGACGAAGCGCGCGAAAAGGAAAGAGCGCGGCCACTAGCCGGATTATACGTGTCGGTTATCATGAGGCTCTTCCTCCCCTCATGACGCCCCTGGTTTTTGTTGTCGCGGTCGCGATCACGGCAGTCGTGTCGACGATCATCGTGCGTGCGCTGGCCGGTCGTCAGCTCGCCGAAACCCGCGGCGCCCTGGCCGCGCAGCTGGCCGCGATCGAGCAGGACAACAAGTGGCTGCGCGACGAGGTCGAACGGCACAAGCGGTCGGTTGGTGCAACGCAGGAGTTGCTCGACAAGGCCGACGCACGACTACGCGAAACGTTTCAATCGCTCGCCGCCGAGGCATTAAAAGACAACCGCGCATCGTTCTTCGATCTCGCGAAGACCTCATTCGAGGGGTACCAGCAGCCCATCGCCGAAACCCTGAAAAGAGTCGGCGACACGCTCGGCAAGGTCGAGCACGAACGCGTGGCCGCGTATGCCATGCTGCGGGAGCAGATCTCTGCAGTCGGCTCGTCGGCGGAACGGCTGTCTCGGGCGCTGCGGACTCCCGCCGTCAGAGGGCGCTGGGGCGAAATGCAGTTGCGACGCGTCGTTGAGATCGCCGGGATGGTCGAACGGTGCGACTTCGATGAGCAGCCGCCCCTCCTCACCGAGAGCGGACGCCTCCGGCCGGATCTGATCGTCCACCTCCCGGGCGGCAAGCGCATCGTCGTTGACGCAAAAGCGCCACTCGAAGCGTTTCTCGATGCACAGGAAACGACGGACGACGAGGCGCGAATGGTGAAGCTGCAGGCGCACGCCCGTCAAGTCCGCGATCACATGGACAAGCTGGGCAGCAAAGGTTACTGGGAGGCGCTCGACAACTCACCTGAGATGGTGGTGATGTTCCTGCCAGGCGAGACGCTTTTCAGCGCTGCCCTGCAACATGACCTCACCTTGATCGAGCATGGTCTGCAACAGCGAATCCTGCTCGCGAGCCCGATCACGCTGATTGCCCTGCTGACGACCGTCGCGCATACGTGGCGACAGGAGGCGCTGGCGGACAACTACCGTGAAGTAGCTGGACTCGGGCGCGAGCTGTATGAGCGCCTCTCGGTGTTATCGCGACACTTCGACGACTTGCGCAAAAGGCTGGACGGCGCGGTGCACGCCTACAACGCTGCCGCGGCGTCATTCGAAACGCGCGTCCTGCCTGGTGCGCGCAAGCTGCGCGACCTCAATGTGACCACCGCCCCGGAGCTGCCTCCGGCAGAGCCGATCGACACGGTGCCGCGGACTCTGAAGCAGGCGGGCCTGCTGGAGCTGGAAGAGGCCACGGCCGAGCCCGAGATCACCTAAGATCGATCGCAGGGAATGAGCGGTTCGCAACCACTGGCGCCCGAGTCCGGGCGCGCACAGGATTTCATCCGTGAAATCGTCGTCGACGACCTGAACGCCGGGCGTCATCACCGCGTCCACACTCGATTTCCGCCCGAACCCAACGGCTATCTGCACATCGGCCACGCCAAGGCGATCGTCCTCAATTTCGGCATCGCCGAGGAATTCGGTGGCGTCTGCAACCTGCGCTTCGACGACACCAATCCCACCAAGGAGGACGTCGAGTACGTCGAGTCGATTCAGGAAGACGTGCGCTGGCTGGGGTTCGACTGGGCCGAGCAGATGTTTTACGCGTCCGACTATTTCGAGCAGATGTACGCGTACGCAGAACAGCTCGTCATCGATGGCAAGGCGTACGTGGACAGCCTCACCGCGGACGAAATCCGGGAGTACCGGGGAACCCTGACCGAGCCCGGCCGCAACAGCCCGTATCGTGAACGTCCAGCTGAAGAAAGTCTCGACCTGTTTCGGCGGATGCGACGGGCGGAGTTTCCGGACGGGGCGCACGTGTTGCGCGCGCGCATTGACATGGCGTCGCCCAACATCAACATGCGCGATCCAACGTTGTACCGGATCCGCCACGCTGCGCACCATCGGACCGGCGAGGCCTGGTGCATCTACCCGACCTACGACTACGCGCACCCCATCTCGGACGCGATCGAAGGCATCACGCACTCGCTGTGCACACTGGAGTTCGAGGACCATCGACCGCTGTATGACTGGGTCGTGGAGAACGTCCGCCACGACACCGCGTTCAAGTCACGGCCGCGGCAAATTGAGTTCGCGCGTCTCAACTTGAACTACACGGTCATGAGCAAGCGGAAGCTGCTCGCGCTGGTCGAACGTAAACTCGTCAACGGATGGGACGACCCACGGATGCCGACGCTGGCGGGATTCCGGCGCCGCGGTTTCACCCCGGAAGCGATCCGGGACTTTTGCGCACGTATCGGAATCGCGAAGAAGGAAAACGTCATCGACGTGGCGCTCCTCGAACACACGGTGCGTGAGGACTTGAACCGCCGCGCCCGCCGCGCCTTTGCGGTTCTCCGGCCGCTCCGTGTCGTCATCGAAAACTATCCTGACGATCGCACCGAGAGTATCGAGGCCGTCAACAATCCGGAGGATCCGTCATCCGGCAAGCGTCAGGTGCCGTTCTCGCGCGTGCTCTACATCGAGCGTGACGACTTCATGGAAGTCCCGCCAAAGAAGTTTTTCCGACTCTCTCCGGGCGCGGAGGTCCGCCTGCGCTACGCGTACATCCTGAAGTGTGAAGGCGCCGTCAAGGACGCCAGCGGCGCGATCGTCGAGCTACGCGCCACGATCGATCAGGAGTCGCTGTCCGGTGCCACCGCGTCGCGACGCGTCAAAGGCACGATTCACTGGGTGTCGGCGGCACACGCGCTGGACGCCGAGGTGCGCCTCTACGACCGCCTGTTCGCCTCTGAAGATCCGTCTGACGAGGGTCGCGATCCGCTGACGGACCTCAACCCGAATTCGCTCGAGATCGTGCAGGGCGCCAAAGTGGAACCCGCCCTTCGCGAGGCGACGGCGGCACAGCGATTCCAGTTCGAGCGTCAGGGCTACTTTTCCGTCGATCCCGATTCGCGGCCGGGCACACCGGTGTTCAACCGAACGGTGACGCTGAAGGACACCTGGGCGAAGATCGCCGGCCGCGGCTGACGATCACACCCGCCGACCATGTCGTTCCGACCAGACACGCAGCTGGTCCGCAAGAGCTGTCGCCCGCGGCTCCGCGGTCAGCCGGTCCGACGGCCACGGCAGACGCCAGGTCCAGTTATCGTCGCTGACAGTGGCTGGCCGGTTGATGCGATCCCGCCAGCCGAAGACATCCTGAACGGGCAGAATCAACAGATTCGCGCCGGATGCATAGAGTGATTCGAGCAGCGCTTCGCGCACGGCATGCGATAGCTCGGATCGCGCGGAGACACCTGCGACATCGTCCGCGGTGAGACGTTCGCGCACCGAGGCAATCGCCAGCACCGCCGCCTTCTCGTCAGCCGGCGCCTGTTCCCACCAGATCGCCATAGGTTCCGTGTCGTGCGTCCCGGATGTCGCCACCGCCACGGGAGGGTACCCGGCCGGGTCCCGGAATGGCCTGCCTGGCTCGTCCCAATGACGCTCCCAGCGAAAGACCCTGTAGCCAGGAACCCCGAGTCGAGCCAGAGAGGCGCGGACGAAATCCGGCACGATGCCAAGGTCTTCAGCGATGATTTCCGCGCCGGACGACATGAAGACATTCAGCACGCGCTCACCGAGCGCCTGCTGCGACGGTGGGTCAGGCGGCGTGAATTCTGCGCTGCCATCCCGATTCCTGAAATACGTACGGAAGAAACCGACCAGGTGATCGACGCGATAGCCATCGAACAGGTCGGCATTGCGCCGTGCCCGATGTTGCAGCCAGTCAAAGCCACGCGCGTCGAATACGTCCCACCGGTACGCCGGGAGGCCCCAATCCTGTCCGGTCTCGCTGAAAGCATCTGGGGGGACACCGACGGACACGTCGAGGCGGAACTCGTCCTGGCGAGCCCACACGTCGGCACTGTCTCCGCTGACCATGAAAGGCAGATCGCCGAAGAGCGCGACATCACCGGCGCGATCGCGTGCCTGCGCCCACTGATCGTCGGCCACCCACTGCAGGTACTGCCGGAACGTGATGTCGTCCGCGAGCTCCTCCCGAGCGGCGGCAAGCGCGTCCGGGTCGCGATCGCGCATCGGCTCCGGCCATTCCAGCCATGACCGCTCGCCGAACCTCGCGTGCAGTGCGCGGAACAACGCGTAATCCTCGAGCCACCATGCCTGGTGTTCGCAGAACGCGCGGAACGCGGATGCCCGACGTGTGTCGCTCGTCCATTCCGTCTCGCGAAAGTGCGCAAACGATCGCTGCAGGGCGTCGTGCTTCAGCGACCGCACGGTGGCGTAATCGATCGCCGTGGCGATGCGGGCCGCGTCAAGCGCCGCACGCGCCGCAGGAGCGAGACTCGCTTCTCCGCCGATCGCGTTGAAGTCTTCGAGCGTCCGCATCGAGATGAACTGTGGATCGATCGCCATCGCGCTCAGCGCCGAATACGGCGACCGTTCTCCTGGCGGCATCTCATTGATCGGCAACAGCTGCAGCAGTCGCTGGCCGGAGCGTTCGAGCCATCTCGCCAACGGCTCGAGGTCGCCAATTTCACCGATGCCCCAGCTGGTCGTGGAGGGGATCGAAAACAGTGGAACCAGTATTCCTGCGCGTCGCGATCCCGGCGAGTGGGTCATATGAGGCGGGCTGGGCCGCTGCAATGCCAATGCCGCGACGGGAAGGGGATTGCCATAATCAATTCAGAGATCGCAGACAGCGTTCGAACGCATCTGCAAAAACCGCCGGTTCGACAAGCAAGCTCACGACAATGAAGGCTTCGTGAGGGAAATCGAAGAAATACCCCGGATGCACGAGCACGTGTTCTACCGTCAGGAGATCCAGGACGAGAACGTCTTCCGGACGTGTCGCCGGTACACGTACTGTCGCGCACCAGCCGCCTTCGGTGCGCAGCACCTGACAGGACGGATATCGCCGCGCAACCGCTCGCGCACAGTCCAGATTGTCGAGAACGCGCTCATGGATCGCCGCGCGCACCGACGCTCCTTCGCGCAGCAACGAGGGCGCCGCCACCTGCACCGGCGTGCTGACCGACAGAAAAGTGTCGGCTATGTGTTCAAGCGCATGTAGGGCTTCGCGGCGCTGATCGTCTGGACCGCCCGCGATGATCCAGCCAAGCTTGACTTGCGGCAGGCCAAGCATCTTCGATGCACCGCCCAGGGAAAAGGTCAGAACATCCGCACGCGACGCCACATCGGTGAGCGGGTGCTCAATCTCCAGCGGGTAATCGGAAAACACCTCATCGACGATCAACGCCCAGCCGCGGTCGCGGCAGACGGCAAGCACCGACTCGAGCTCTCGAGTCGTGATGTACGAGCCGGTCGGATTGTTCGGCGAGACGAGAATGAGCGCGCGGGTGGACGCCGGCGCGGTGTCCATCGAGGCCACGTCCATTTCCCACCGACCGTGATAGTCGAGACGGTACGTGGCCAGGTTGATGCCCTCGAGCCGTGAGAGGTGCTCGAATAACGGGTAGCTGGGAGCAGGCGCCAGGACGGTCTCACCCGGCGCACAGAGAAGCTTGAACAGCCAGCTATACGACTCGCTGGTGCTCGCCGTCAGAATCACATCGCGAGGATCGATGCTGGCCGCACGCCGGGCACAATCGTGCGCGATGGCCTCACGTGCACTGGCGAGACCGAACGGCTCTGGTTCGTAACGCAGCGCGTGTGTGTCTGCCAGTGGTTCAAGAATCGAGGACGGATATGGAAGCCGTACATGGGTGGGGTTCGACTCGGTGAGATCGGCGACGGCGACGCCGTCCTGCCGGAATCGACCCAGCACCTGGGTGATGCGGTTCGTCGAAAGTGACGGCGGCAACCGTGACGAAACTGGTGACTCGCGTCGCACGGTAATGCCCTACAGGCTGACGACTTCGCGGTGTGTCGGCGTTGCCGCGTGCCAGCCGAGCTGGTCCGCGATGCGCTGTTTCAGCGCGTCCATCGGGCCTGGCTCACCGTGAACCAGGCACAGACGACCTGGTGCCGCGGGCACCGTCTGCAGCCACCGCAGAATCTCGTCGCGATCGGCATGTGCCGACATCGAGTCGTTCCTGGCAATCCGCGCGTTGACAGCAACGGCCTGGCCGTGAATCTTCACCTCAGGGGCACCATCCACCAGCGAGCGGCCCCGCGTCCCTGCTGCCTGATAACCGACGAAGAGAATGGTATTGCGCGCATCAGGGAGCGCTGCCGCCATGTGATGCAGCACGCGCCCGCCGGTCGCCATACCGCTCGCCGAGATCACGATTGCGCTCCTGCGACTCGCAGTGAGCTCCTTCGACTGCTGGGGCGACGCAATCGTCTGGAACCGCGCGGTGGCGAAGGTCGATACGTCGGCGCGCGACGGCTTCATGTCCGGATCGAGCTCTGCGACACGCGCGATGTAATGTTTGAGCGCCTCTGTCGCCATGGGGCTATCGACGTAGACCGGCAAGACGGGGATCCGGCGCTCGCGTTCCAGCCGTCGCACCCAGTACAGGAGCTCCTCCACGCGACCGATTGCGAACGCAGGAACAATCAGCTTCCCGCCGCGCGTGGCCGTGTCCTGTATGACCTGTGCGAGTTGAGCGCCTTCGTCATCCTGCGGATGATCGCGATCGCCATATGTTGATTCGACAAGCACGACGTCGGCGCGAACGGCGGCAACGGGATCCGGCAGCACCGGCCGGCCGTATCGACCGAGATCGCCGCCAAAGAGAATCGTCGGACCTCCCTGGAGCCGCATGACCACGAACGCTGACCCGAGCAAGTGACCCGCCGGCATGAATTCCACGGATACCTGCGGCGCCACTTCAACCGATCGCTGGTACCCAATCGGCTGCAGCTTCGTCAGCGCACGTTGCGCCTCGACTTCGGTGTAGAGCGGGAGCGCCGGGGCGTGCTTCGAATATCCATGCTTGTTTGCCTGCCGCGCATCTTCCTCCTGAATTCGCGCCGAGTCCGGCAACACCAGGCGAGAGAGATCCATCGTGCCCGCCGTGCAGAACACGCGGCCCGTAAAGCCTTGCGCCACGAGTCTGGGCAGATAGCCGACGTGATCGAGATGGGCGTGCGTCAGGACAACCGTGTGTATCGACGATGGAGGGATGGGGAACGGTTCCCAGTTCCGCTCGCGTAGTTCTTTCAAGCCCTGGAAGAGGCCGCAGTCGACAAGCACCCGGCTGTCGCCATGCTGAACGAGGTATTTCGAGCCGGTGACCGTTCGCGCAGCCCCGAGAAATGTCAGTTGAGCCACTCAGAGATATTAGTGGAGCTGTGCCGGTTCACCTCGGCCGCGACGTCGCCGGTCTGTCGATTGCACCTCAACCCGGCCATGCAGAGCAGAGCATCCATCAAAGCGCATCCGATTCATCCGATGCTGATCGTCTATCCATTCGCTTTCCTGACGGGGGCCTTTGGATTCACTGCTGCCGCGGCCGCACTGAAGAAACAGGACCTGCGTGACGTCGGCCGCCACCTTGTTCCGGCAGGCATTGTCGCAGGGGTCGCCGCCGCGGTACCCGGCGTCATCGATTACCTGACGGTCGTTCCACCGCAGAGCTCCGGCCAGGAGCGCGCCCGGAAGCACGCCTTGTTGAATGTAACCGGACTCAGCCTGTTCACGACCAGCTGGCTGCTCGAGCGAAGCCGACGCCGTCCTGGCGTGTCGCTGCTGCTGCAGGGACTCGGGTCCGTGGTTATGTCGGTGGCCGGCTACCTCGGCGGAACGCTTGTCTCCCGCAATCAAATCTCGGTCGACCACCGGTATGCGAATGCGGGTCGATGGCAGGAAGAAACGCGCACCAACGGCGGGAGCCGCGCGCTGACGTCAGCTGCGGCGCCGCTGGGTGTCGACCAGATGAAGCTGGTGCACGTCGAGCAGTCGAGGGTGGTGGTCGCGCGGACCGAGAATGGTTACGCCGCGTTTCAAGACCGCTGCACGCACAAGGGAGGACCCCTGTCAGACGGCGTACTGATTTGCGGGACCGTGCAATGCCCGTGGCACGGATCGCAATTCGATGTGAAGACCGGCGAAGTCCGGTGTGGCCCGGCGACCGAGAACATCGCGACGTATGAGATCGAGGACGCGCACCGCGTCCAACGGGAGTAGCCGGCTGGCTATTTGAGATGACGGCCGCCGTCGACGCGAATCGTCTCGCCCGTGATGAAATCACTATCGATTAATGCGAGTACGGCTTTCGCAACTTCAACTTCGCCGCCCCATCGCCCCAACGGGGTTGCCCGTTCAACGCCGGCAAACTCCTCATCCGACGTGTCCTCCGGCGCCACGATCGGGCCAGGTGCGATAGCGTTGACGAGAATCTGGTCGGCCGCGAGCTCCAACGCCAGCGCTTCGGTAAGTGCGATGACTGCGGCCTTGGCCACGTAGTACGGCAGATAACCTGTGTAACGGGGCCGGCCACTTCGCGCGACCCAGTCCCCGAAGTTGATGATCCGGCCCCCACGCGATCGACGCATGTGCGGCACGGCGGCCCGCGCGCACAACCACGCCGCGCGTACGTCCACGGCGAGCTGATTGTCCCAGTCTTCGACGGTCAACTCGTCGAGCGGCTTCCGAACATACAGCGACGCCATGTTGACGAGCACGTCGAGTCGCCCGAGAGCGTTGACGGTCTCATCGATGACGCGATCACATGATTCGGGTTGGCTGAGATCGGCTTGGACGAGGAATACGCGGCGACCGAGCGCGCGCAGGCTCTCGGCGGTTTCTTCCGCCTCTGCTCGAGACCGTCTGTACACAAGGGCGATGTCAGCGCCGGCGCGGGCCAGTTCGGAGGCCACAACCGCCCCGATTCTCCTGCCACCGGTTATCAGCGCAACGCGCCCGACGAGCTCCATTCGGCGACTAGTCTAGTGGAGCCGTGCGGCAGTATTCGAAAGCGCTTTCCGGGCCCGTAAGGAATCGGCCCCAGAACATCCGTTAAGTCATTGAGATGTCGTGAATTGGCAGTGGTCTGGTTCGTGCTCCCGCGAGCTCACCTGGCCCTTCCGGCATTCCGCCGTCCGGGGCCAGGGGTGTGTGCGTCGCGTCCCCGCCGCGACGCACGCACACGGTTACAGGATGGCCGCCACGGCCACGGCAATCGCGGCCACGACAAGGCCAAGCATCACATCCACCACATAGTGATAGCCGCCCGCTGCCGCGCCGACGGCGATTGCACCGGCAACGGCGCCAACGATGACACCCGCCTGAGCGGAAACCCAGCCCGCCCCGGCGGCCGCAGACATCGCAACGGCCACGTGTCCGCTGGGGAACGTGTTGAACTGATGGCTCCAACCCTTGAGCACGCGCGCATTGAGATGACGGATCCCCGTCTCCGCGATCGCACTGTTGCGGCGCATTCGCGGCGGGCGGCTGATCAACCACGGTAGCGTGATGTAGCACGCGTACCCGGACAGCAACACGGCGAGCCAGAAGCGCTCCACGTCCAGATCACGACCCGAAATCCAGACGACGATGAACGAGAGCGGGACGAGCGGATAGCAAAACAGGTAGGCGAGCTCCAGCAGCGGTACGACCGCGGCTGGAATGGGCGGTAGCCATCGGCGAAGAATCGTGTCCGACCGGTCGAGCCACGTTTCGAATTGCTCTCCCCGCGGGGACATGACCAGCAGGGCTGGCAGCCAATACCCGGCAAACAGATAGACGAGTGGAATCCACGCGCGCAAAGCGCGCAGGTCCGTCAAGGCGACGACAAAGACCGTCATCACGACGACGCTCGCCAGAACGGTAGCCTGGCGACGACGCGCGGGAGGACGCGGCGACAGCCACGCCGCCAGTGTCAGTCCCGAAAAGTAGGCGACGACAATCCATTCGTGAGCGGCCATTCAGTCGCTGCTGATTCGGAATGTGCATTGTGGGGGCAAACAGGCGCAAACAAAAAAAGGGGCGTCCGCTTGCGCGGGCGCCCCTCTTTTGGAGGACTTCGACGACCTGGTTACGAGAGGACGCGAACAACCACGCGGCGGTTCTGCGCACGGCCTTCGCGAGTCTTGTTCGGCGCCACCGGCTTTTCTTCACCGTAGCTGATCACGTTGATCTTGTGGAGCGGCACCTGGTGCTGCTCGTAGAGATACCGCTTCACGGCTTCGGCGCGCTCCATCCCGAGCGCCTCGTTGTACGTCTTGTCACCGACGTTATCCGTGTGACCCTCGATCTCGATGTAGATCCCCTTCGGGTCAGCCTTGAGCTGCGAAATCAGCTCATCCAGTCGCGCTTTGGCCTCGTCCGGCAGTTCCTTCTTGCCGAACTTGAAGTTGCCCTGGTCTTCGCTCAGGGTCACCTCGTAAATCAGCCGGCGCGAAGACGCGACGACCTCGTCGAGGCGTCCGCCAACCTGGTTGGCGCGGTTGCCCGCCTCGGTCGCGCGGGTGCCCGCCTCGACGGCGGTCCGCTGTGCGGCATCAGCCGCGGTCTGGGCCGTCGCTGCGGCCTTGCCCGCAGACTCGGCCTTCTGATCAACAACACCGATCCGCTCCGCGTTCTGACGCGTGCGTTCCTGGGTTTCTTCAACCGTGCCGGTCAGCGTGTCCACCTTCTGGTTGACGCCGCCAACCTCCGTGCGAACGAACTTCTTTGTCGCGCACGCCGGCGCCACAGCGACGGTCAGCGCGAGCAGGGATGCAGCAACAAGGCTCTTACGCATAATCGTGTTCTCTCCTCTATGGACTTCCCGATTCATGTTCTTCAGCTGGGACGCACTCGGCCGGCCATGTAGCCGCTGCGTGCGCGGACGATAAGGTCGTTCTTTCGGGCTCGAATCTCGAGCGGGTGCCAGCCCTCGCGTTCTCCCGGCTCGAAGCTGATTAAGTACTGGTGACGAAGTTCGTCGAACATGTCGACGATGCTCAACCCGATGTGGTCGCCAGTGCTGGCGACCCGCATGTCACCGCCTGTCCAGCGCGCCAGGTCGGCGAGGGTCGCTCTCTCAGTCGTCTTCCCGTCCGTCTGAGAGACGCCGAATTCGCCGCCGGCGTGGTCGACCGGATTGACGACGGTGAGCAGATACACAGGGACGTCGATCCCGCTCGCAATCCCGGATACCTCAGGCGCCGTTAGCCGGCTTCCTGTGTCGACGCCATCGGTAATCACGAACACCGCCCGATGGCGATTCGCGCGTTCCCCGACGAGCCGCGCTGTCTCCGCAACAGCGTCAAACAGCGATGTCTTCCCCCACGGTGTTCCATCCAGACGGACGCGCCGCAGGCGAGCGAGATCCGAGGTGAAGCCGACGATTTCCTCCAGCTTGGAATCAAAGGTGAAAAGCGCCGCCTCGTCAGCGCCATTCTTCAACGTGGCCATCGCTACGCTCACGGCGGACCGCGCGCGACCGATGTTTCCGCCTACCGACATGCTCCCGCTGATGTCGACGAGCACCGCGAGACTGATTGGCGACTCACCCGACTCGAAAGTCCGGATCTCACGCGGCACCCCGGCATCGATGATCTCGAAGTCGGTCTGCTTGAGGTCGCGGACCACCTTGCCCTTCCGATCGCGGACTGCCACTGCAGCCGTTACCAGGTCGATCCCGCCGCGGAACGTCACCTGGTCCTGCGCCTCGGCAGCCCCAGACACAGGGGTGCTGAAGAGCGTGGCTGCCAGGGTCATGGCCACTGTCGCCGGAAGGATGCCGTTAACGTTCACGGCGAACGGCCATTTCAATGGTCTTGCCACCGCCGCTCTCTGCTTAAAATCAACAACTTACGCGGCATGGCTATCCACCAGCCCCGTTTGGCCTCTCGCCAGACATGTAAAAATTGCGCGGTCGTCGGTTCTCCTCTGTAACAAGGCGGGTGGGGCGTGTGGCATTGCCTGCCATCCAATCCATCGCCGGCGGACGTGTAAGATGGGCTAAAGGTACCTCGCTACTTGAAACACGCCACTGAAAGCGGTCGGGCGATACCCGTCGCCTCCCGGGTGCACCGGTTCTCGTACGCCATCAGAAACATCGTGGCGGAAGCCCGCGCCGTTGAAGCCCGGGGGATGACCGTCCGGTATCTCAATATTGGCGATCCGGTCGCCTTCGGATTCAAGACGCCCTCGCACATCGTCGAAGCCGCCGTCACCGCCATGCGGAACGGCAACAACGGATATCTGGCCTCCGCCGGCATCCTGCCGGCGCGCGAAGCCGTGGCTGCAGATTACGCGCAGCGAGGCATCGACGTGTCTCCGGATCGCGTGTTGATCACGACCGGCACGTCCGAAGCCATTGATCTCGCGTTGAACGCGCTCGTCAACGAGGGCGAGGAAGTCCTGGTTCCGCTGCCAACGTATCCGCTCTACACGGCAGTGCTGGCAAAGATTGGCGCTGTGCCACGCTACTACCGTACTGATCCCAGGCGGGATTGGTTGCCGGACCTCGAGTCGCTGCGCAGTCTCGTCACTGAGAAGACGCGTGTCCTCGTGGTGATCGACCCGAACAATCCGACTGGCGCCGTTTACCCGCCATCTGTCCGCCGCTCACTGATCGACTTCGCGGATCGGTACGATCTGACGATTCTTGCCGATGAGGTGTACGGCGAGCTCGGATTCGAGGGGCCGGTCGCACCGCTGGGCACACTGGCTCCAGAGGCACCGATCATCTCCCTCTCAAGCCTGTCGAAGGCGTATCTCGCGCCAGGCTGGCGCGCAGGATGGCTCGTCGTCAGCGCAACGCCGAGGCTGGATGACGCGCTTGCGGCGATGAAGAAGCTCGCCGACGGACGGCTGTGCAGCCCGGGCCCGATGCAGTACGCGATTGTCGCCGCACTTACCGGCGACCGATCGCATCAGCCGGCGTTCCGGACGGCGCTCGCTGAACGCGCCCGGCTGACTACCCAGACGCTGAACGCGATTCCAGGCGTGTCGTGCGTCGAACCTCGTGCGGCGTTCTACGCGCTCCCATCCGTGTCGCTGCCGCCGGGCAAGAGCGACGAGGATTACGTGCTCGCCCTGCTGCGCGAAACGGGAATTCTCACCGTTCACGGTTCGGGATTCGGCATGCGACCCGAGGACGGCTTCCTTCGAATCGTCTTTCTCGCAGAGCCGCGGGACCTGGCCGTGATCTATTCGGACATGGCTGCGTTCACGCGCGACTACCTGCGCCGCAGCTAAGTGGCGGCAGACGACCCGCGAGCGCTGGTCCGGTACGCGCTTGTTGGCCTCGCGCTGACCGTCGCGCTGCTCTGGGCCGCCTTTCTCGTTCGCGGCGCCCTTCTCCTGATTTACATCTCTGCGCTCGTCGCGATCGGTCTCTCGCCCGTCGTGACCCGACTGGAGCGGCGCCGCATCAGGGGCACACGGCCGCTGCCTCGATGGGTCGCCATCCTCGAGGTGTACCTGCTACTGGTTGTCGTGATCGTGACCGTCGTTGTGCTCGTGATGCCTCCCCTGATCGAACAGGCGCGCGCGTTCTGGACGGCCATCCCCGACCTCCTCGACCGCGGCCAGATGTGGCTGGTGGACCGTGGGATCCTCAATCACAAGCTGTCGTTTGGCGAGGCCGTGCAACAGGCGGCTGGTGGTGACAACTCCGACGCCGTGTCAGCCGTTGTCGGTGCACTGTCCGGGTTCGTCGGCGGCGTGTTCGGGCTGCTCACAATTCTGATCCTGGCGTTCTATCTCCTGCTCGACAGCCGGCAGATGTTCCGAAACTTCATCTCGCTGTTTCCCAGGACCGAACGCGGACGCGTCGAAGATGTCAGCAGGCGAATCACATCGAAAGTCAGCGCCTGGCTGGCTGGTCAGCTGCTGCTCGGCGCAATCATCGGAACAAGTGCGGCGTTCGGCTTGTGGCTGCTTCACGTACCGTACTTCTTCGTTCTGGCGCTGATCGCGGGCCTCGGGGAGATGATTCCAGTGGTTGGGCCGATTCTGTCAGCGATCCCAGCCATTGCCGTGGCGTTGACCGTGTCGCCGGTCACGGCACTTTTCGTCGGCATCTTCTTCCTTGTGCAGCAGCAGGTGGAGAATCACCTGCTGGTGCCGAAGATCATGGAACGTCAGGTGGGGGTCAACGCCGGCGTGGTCATCATGGCCCTGCTCATCGGCGGTTCATTGCTCGGGATCGTCGGGGCAATCCTGGCGGTTCCCACTGCCGCCATTCTGCAGGTCATTTTCCAAGAAGCAATGGCGCAACGAGCGGCAGAGCAGGCGGCGGAAGAATAGTCTCCGTTTGCAACGGCGCCCCGACGGTCACGACCGATCGGGTGGCTGTGAAACAGCTAGAATCGCCGGATGCGCGCCGACCCCCTCGCGTATCTGTCGGCCGAGCTCGCATCTCTCCACGAGCAGGGCTTGTATCGGCGCCTGCGCGTGCTGGACACCGAGCAGCGGGCACGTACCTCCATCGATCACCGATCGGTGATCAATCTCTCGTCGAACAACTATCTCGGCCTGACGACACATCCGCGACTGCGTGAGCGTGCCGTCGCCGCACTGGAGCAGCTCGGCGTTGGAACCGGCTCCGTCCGCCCGATCGCCGGCACGATGGCGATCCACATGGAACTCGAGCAGCGGCTGGCAGCATTCAAGAAGACCGAAGCGGCCGTGGTGTTCCAGAGTGGATTCGCGGCAAACGCCGGGACAGTGTCGGCGATCCTCACGAAGGACGACGCGATCGTCTCCGATGAGCTCAACCACGCCAGCATCATCGACGGCGCGCGATTGAGCCGCGCGACCATCAAGGTGTTCGCGCACCGGGACGTGAATGCAGCGCGGGCGATCGTGGAGCAGCTGCCGCGGCAGCAGCGCAAACTCCTGATCACCGACGGCGTGTTCAGCATGGATGGTGACCTTGGCGCACTGCCGGGGCTGTGCGACCTCGCCGACGAATTCGGCTGCGTGATGATGGTCGACGACGCCCATGCCAGCGGGGTATTCGGACGCGAGGGCCGCGGCACGGTGGATCACTTTGGGCTCCACGGTCGTGTCGACGTTCAGGTCGGCACGCTGTCCAAAGCCATCGGCGCACTGGGGGGCTACGTGGCCGGCTCACGCGAGCTGATTGAGTTTCTCTACCATCGTGCGCGTCCATTCCTATTCTCGACGTCGCATCCACCGTCTGTCGCTGCAACCTGCATTGCCGCGCTCGACGTCCTCGAAAGCGAGCCCCAGTGGATCGAGCGCCTGTGGGAGAACGCGCGTTTCTTCAAAGCAGGACTGCAGACGCTGGGGTTCAACACGGGGGCCAGCGAGAGCCCGATTACGCCGGTGATCGTGGGCGAGGCTGCGCTGGCCATGAAGCTGTCAGACCGGCTGTTCGAAGAGGGCGTCTTCGCTCAGGGAATCGGATTTCCGACCGTCGCACGTGGGAAGGCACGCGTCCGAACGATCGTCACAGCGACACATACACAGGGTGAGCTGCAGTTCGCGCTGGACTGTTTCAAGCGCGTCGGCGCGGAGCTCGGGATTCTTCCGTGAGCGGCCCCGCTGTTCCTCCGCTGCCACGAACGCCTGGCGGACCGCACCGCTTTTTCAAGGCGTACACACAGGGGCTGACGACCATCGAGCTCGAGCGGTTGTTCACGCGTGAAACGCCCGAGGCGTATCGCTTCTTTTCCCGCACGATCGATCACGCGGAACTGCTGAAACTTCCATGGCATCGTCGCGTCCTCGCCTACGCCCGTGTCTTCTTCCTGGCGTTCACGATGAAGCTGACGCCAGCTCGCAGGGCGATCTACGCGGCGGCGCTCATCTCAATCGTGATTGGCCTTGCTGAGCTGTTCCAGGAAGTGCACCTGCTGGTCGTGCCGCATCCCACGTTCGCACCTGGCACGCTCTGGCTGCTCGCCGGATTCCTGCTGGTGAACTTTCTGGTGTTCGTCGAGGTGGCTGATCGGCTGACTCTGAAGAACGATCTGGAGATCGCACGTGGCATCCAGCAGGCCATGCTGCCGCGCGCCGCCTTCCATGCGTCCGGCGTCGAGGCGTTCGGAATGACGCGTCCGGCCAACACGGTCGGCGGAGACTTCTATGACATTCTTCCCCTGCCGGACGGTCGTGTGTTGTTTGCGCTCGGCGATGTTGCCGGCAAAGGCAGTCCAGCGTCGCTGCTGATGGCGCTGCTGCTGGCGATGATGCGGACACTCGTGGACGAGGGGTTCGAGGGCGCAGCGCTGGCTGCCAGGCTCAACGCGCAAATCGTCAAGCATGCGCCCGCGTCCCGCTTCGTGACGCTCTTTTTCGGCGTCCTCGACACCTCGACGGGAGAATTCGGCTACGTGAATGCCGGCCAGAACCCGCCGTTGGTCCGGCGTGCGACCGGTGCCTACGACCGCCTGAAGACGGGTGGTATTGCGCTGGGTATGTTTGAGTTCGCCACCTACGAATTTGCCTCGACGCGACTGAACGTTGGTGATGTGATCGTGATGTACAGCGACGGCGTCACTGAGGCTGAAGACGAGGCCGGCGTGCCGTTCGAAGAACCGGGCCTGCAGGCGGTGATCGACGGTGCGGGTTGGGCCTCGGCCAAAGAGCTCGCCTGGGCGACCTTCGCCGCGGTCGACCAGTACAGCGAACAGCGCCGGTTGTTCGATGACCTGACGATCCTGGTGGTCCGCCGTCTGCCACCGCTGCCGGTGTAAAAGCGTCATGCGCAATGCGCTGATCGTTCTGGCGTGCGTGCTCGGCTGCGCGGTGCCCGCGCGCGCACAGTCACGATCTGCCGGCGATCCGGTTGAGGCGGTGATTCGCCATCTCGAGCGCGTGCTGACCACTGGCGACAAAGCCGCGTTCCCCACCCTGTTCGATACATCGCTCTCGGACGACATGGTCACGCAGTACTCGTACGACATGTTCTTTCCCGGCGCCGTACGCATCGCGCTGTTCGAGCGAAGCCGCAGTCCGCTCGAGGGCGTTCCAGCCGGCGATGGATTCCGGGTCGTCGTCGAATTCTTCATGGAGACAAAAGGTCACGCGCGCATTGTCACGGCCGGCCTTGACATCAAGCGTCCGCGGGGCGGCGATGCGGAGTCCTGGCGCGTCTCGTTGATCGATGAGATATCCGCCATCGATGGCCTCTATAAACTGCGCCTCAATACCGCCACGCCGCGGGCCGTTCGTAACCTCGAACTGCGGGCCGAGGATGTGATCATCGCGCTGCAAGAAGGGCTGCTGTTTCCTGTGGAATGCGACCAGGGCGTCACCGGAATGGTGCTTGTGGGCCGCGGCGAACTCCGGTACTCGCCAGCGTCGACAACCGAGCGCGGGCAGTTGCGCATCTTCTCCGGCACCGACTCATTGAACGCCGCATTTGAGACGGCATACATCCGTTTCAATCCTCACGAGTACAACCAGCAGATCGCGACCGCCACACTGACGGATACGACAGGTGACGCGGGCAGCGCGCGGAAGGCGCAGGACGTGTTCCGAAAGGCGTCGCCCCTGTCGTTTGGGGTGGACGTCAGCGACATGAGCAAGGACGTCTGGCATTTACTGCCAGCGGGCGACGATTTCCTGGCGGAGGTGGATACACGCCGGTTCGACACGCTGACGTACCTACGCTCCGGTCAACAGGCTGAAGATGTGTCGCTGTTCCGGCGCTCGGACCGCAAGACGATCACGTTGTATCCCTCGGTGGCCAAGCTCGCGGCGCGCGGACGCTTTTACAGCGATGACGGCTCGCCTGATTACGATGTGCTCGACTACGCGGTTGCGGCGGCGATCGACCCGCAGCGCCAGTTCATTCGTGGCCGGGCACGACTCTCGATCCGGGTGCGGTCCACCGCGCTGCCAACCGTCATGCTGCGGCTCGCAGACTCGCTCGCCGTCTCGTCCGTGTCCAGTGTTGAATACGGCCGTCTGCTCTATCTTCGACTCGACGGGCAGAACATGATCGCCGTCAACATGCCGCACACGCTGCTTCAGGATTCCGACCTCACGTTGATCGTCGAGTACGCGGGACGCATGGAGTCGCAGAATCTGGACATTGATACCGTGCGCGCCGACTCGCCGCCCGAATCGATCGTCACGCCTGAATCGAAGTACCTGTTGAGTAACCGTTCGTACTGGTATCCGCAGAATCCCGTCGGTGACTATGCGTCGGCGTCGCTTCGCCTGACGGTGCCGAACGACTACCGTGTCGTCGCGACCGGCGAACCTGTGGCCGACAGCGCGGTCGTGCCCGCAGCCGACACGACCTCCGGCCAGAGTGGCCAGACGTTTAGCTTCCGCGCCAACCAGCCGCTCCGGTATCTCGCGTTTGTCGCCAGCAGGATGGTCAAGGTAGGGGAACGCCGGATTGAGCTGCGTGACGAGCTTTCTGGTGGCAGCGAGACGGTCACGACCACGGTCGAAGCCAATTCGCGTCTGCAAGCACGCGGACGGAACTACCTGCAGACGACCGAAGACATCTTGAGGTTCTACGCGTCGCTGGTCGGGGATGCGCCGTATCCCTCGACCATCGTCGCGCTCACCGAAAGCACGCTACCCGGAGGACACAGTCCTGCGTACTTCTCGCTCATGAATGAGCTCCCGCAACCAGGTATCTCAACGTGGCGCAACGATCCAGCAGCATTCGACGGTTTTCCGGAGTTCTTCCTCGCGCACGAGCTCGCACATCAGTGGTGGGGGCAGGCCGTCGGCTGGAAGAACTATCACGAGCAGTGGCTGTCAGAAGGATTCGCGCAATACTTCGCGGCTCTGTACGCGCAGAAGACGCGCGGCGAGCGCGTATTCACCGACATGCTTCGACAATTCCGCCGCTGGGGCCTCGAGCAGTCAGCGCAGGGGCCGGTGTACCTCGGGTATCGACTCGGTCATCTGAAGTCGGATCTGAAGGTGTACAGGGCGCTGGTCTACAACAAGGGTGCTGCCGTCCTCCACATGCTTCGCCGACTGCTCGGCGACGAGACGTTCTTTCGCGGACTGCGATTGTTCTATGAAGACCGGCGATTCCAGAAAGCGGGAACCGACGATCTCGAACGAGCCATGGAGACCGCCTCCGGCAGGGTGCTCGATCGGTTCTTCGATCGCTGGATCTACAACGCCGAAGTGCCTCGCATCTCCGTACATTCGACGATTGCCGAAGGGCGCGTGACGGTAGAGTTCGAACAAATGGGCACCGCGATCTTCGATGTCCCCGTCACGGTCCGGCTGGTGCTGGCCAATGGCCAGATGCGGGACGTCGTGGTGCCGGTGACCGACCGTCAGGTCGTACGTGCGATTCCAACCGACACGCCCGTCCGCGAGGTGCAGATCAACCGCGACTTCGCCGCGCTCGCGGAATTCGACGAGCGCTGACCGACGCGACCGAGCTCAGCGAACGAAGATTGCGGACACACGCGGGTACTGCTCGCGGCCCCGCGCGTCGAACACGAGAATGAACTGCACCCCGGCGTCGGAATAGAAGCGCATCACGCGGCGCCCGCTACTGACCTCTTCGCGCGACTCTGATTCCAACTGGGCGGTCGGACCCAGTCGCTCGACCACGTCGTCCAATCGATCGCCAAGATGAATCTCGCGCGTGTTCGCCAGAAGCAAGAGCGGGACACGCGCGACGCCGGGCGGAATTCCATAAATCGCGGGCGGGTCTGGCGCTTCTTCGGCAATGACCGGAACGACTGCCGGGACGCTGCGGACGTTCTCGATTGCGAGCGATGCCAGCAAAACCCCGCCGACGGCACACACGGCGGCGCAACACCATTCGAGAAGCGAGCCAAACCGTCTGCGGGTTACGTCCATCACGACCTCCTGGGCGGAGCGGGGTGACCGGGTGGAGTGAGGCGTGCCTGCCTGGCGAACTGTAGGATCGTCGCGACCGATCAATCAAGCACAACCACTAACCGGCGGCGGCAACCGGCTGATATGATCGGCCGGATATGGAAACGGTCACGCTGACCATCGACGGACAGCAGGTTACTGTCGCAAAGGGAAAGACGGTCCTGCAGGCCGCCATCGAGGCGGGCATTTCGGTTCCCTACTACTGCTATCACCCCGGCCTCGGCGTGGACGGTTCCTGTCGCGTCTGCATCGTCAAGATCGAAAAAATGCCGAAGCTGCAGACATCCTGCTCGATGGCCTGCACCGAGGGGATGGTCGTCAGCACCCGTGATCCTGAGACGACCGCCGCGCGAGCGGGCGTGCTCGAGTTCCTGCTCGTGAATCATCCGCTCGATTGCCCGGTCTGCGATAAGGGCGGTGAGTGCCCGCTCCAGGATTTTTCGTACACCTTCGGTCCCGCCGAGAGCCGTATGGACTTTCCGCGCCGGGTGTTCGACGGCGAAGGCGTCAAGGGCGACGTCGACTTTGGACCGACGCTGATGCTGAATCGCCAGCGGTGTATTCTCTGCACGCGCTGCGTCCGCTTCATGCGCGAAATCGATTCCGACGCACAGATCGGGATCGTGGACAGAGGCAACGGCAGCGAAATCGCCACCTTCCGCGAAGAAGGCGTGAACTCGCTGCTCTCGGGCAATCTGATGGATGTCTGTCCGGTCGGGGCGATTACCACCAGACAGTACCGGTTCAAGAGCCGTCCCTGGGACAACCCAGGCGTGGTGGATACCGTGTGCACCCTCTGCGCAAAGGGCTGCAACACCAGCGCCTGGTTGAAGGCCAAGCCTGAATGGGCGCGAGGTTCCCGGCTCATCCGGATGACGCCGCGGATGAACCCGGAGATCAACAGCTACTGGATGTGCGACATCGGCCGCTTCGACTATCAATGGGTCGACAGCGAGCACCGTCTCCGTCGTCCGATGATGCGCCGCGGGAGTCAGCTTGAAGCGGCTGCGTGGCACGACGTCGGCCCGCGCCTGCGTGATCGCATACAACAAGCTGGCTCCGCCGATCCCACATCGGTCCGGTTCCACGTCTCAGCGCATGCCTCGATGGAAGAGCTCTTCGTGCTGCGCCAGCTGGTCGAAGGGCTACTCGGAAGCGACGGCTTGAAGGCTGTGAGTGTGTCGTGGACCCGAAGCGACAAACCGCAGCCCGCGACGGCCAAGTTCAAGATTCCGCCCACCGATGCGCCGAACGTGAACGGCGCGAAGGCACTGGGCTATGAGGTCGGCGTCGGAAACGATGGCCTGCCCGACCTGACGCGCCTGCGGACGGCCGTCGAGGGTGGTCGCGTCAAGGCGCTCTACGTCATCGATCCCGGTCCGGACGGCTCGCTTGGCGACGTCTCGTGGATTGTCGCGGCGCGGCAGACCGGAGTGTTGCCGCTTCTGATCGTCCAGGGGGTTCTGCTCACACCGCTGGCCGAAGCTGCAGACTTCGTCCTGCCAGGGGCGGCATACGTTGAGAAGGACGCGGTCTATACCAACCAGACCGGACATGTGCAGGCCGCATCGCGCGTCACGGCACCTCCGGGGGAAGCGCTCGACGACTGGCAGATTCTGGTCAACGTCGGTCGAGCCCTCGGTCTCACCCTGCCGTACGACAGTTCGGATGATGTACGACGTGCCATTGCCGCTGCTGGACCGGGAACTCCCTATGCGAACGCCGATCAACTGGTGTTCAACCGGGCGGTCCCGGCTCGAAACTGGCTGCAGGCCTCGAATCCTTCAGAGCGATGGAAGTGGGACTTCATGTATCAGGACCTCCCGCCGGTAAAAGGACACAACGTCCAGATGGAAGGCGCCTCGCCACAGTCGGCATTCATTCCGCTGAGGCCGGTGGAATAAGCGCCCGGGTGGACGTGTTCTAGCCCCCAATGGAAGAAAACGTCACGCTGCTGGCGGCGTTCGGCGCGGGGCTCCTGTCGTTCATCTCCCCATGTGTCCTCCCGTTGATACCGGGATACCTCTCGTACATCTCCGGGCTATCCCTCGACGAAATGCGCGGCACGCCCGTCGCGGGCGGTTCAGCGGTCGCTGTCGCACGCCCCGCCGGTACGACGCGTCAGGTGGTGCTCTCGTCGCTCGCATTCATCGTCGGGTTCTCGCTCGTCTTCATTTCTCTCGGCGCCGCGGCCAGCGCGATCGGCCAGTTCCTGACGCAGCAGCAGGCGCTCTTCAATCGCATCGCTGGCGCCGTCATCGTCATCTTCGGCCTGCACACGATGGGTGTGCTGCGCATCGAGTGGCTGTATCAGGAGAAACGCGTTCACACGTCGAAAAAGCCGGCCGGATTTCTCGGTGCCGCGCTCGTTGGCGTCGCCTTCGCATTTGGCTGGACCCCGTGCATCGGACCGATTCTCGCTGGAATCCTGGCGCTTGCCGGCTCGCAGGAGACTGTCGGCAAGGGCGTGCGCCTGCTCGCGGTGTACTCGCTGGGCCTCGGCGTGCCGTTTCTGGCAACCGCGCTGATGATCGATCGGTTTTTTTCCGCGATGGGACGGATACGACGCTATTACCACACGATCGAGATCGTGTCCGGTGCGCTCCTGATTGTGATCGGCCTGCTGATCTTCACCAACAAGTTCACCGTCATCGCGAAGTGGCTGACGCCCTACTTGCCCGTCTACTAATCTGACGCGTACCCATCCGTCGATTCACAGCTATCATGTGACACAGCATGCAGCACCGCGGTAGGCGGCTCGCTACCCTGTGTTCGATTCTCCTCGTCGGTATCCTGTCTGGGTTTTTCATCTGGTCGAACGAGCGTGTCCGTCGCCAGCTCGATGAACAGCGCGAATCGAAAGAAGACACCGTCGATCGACTGCTTGCGTCGATCTCGACCATTGCCAGTGCGCAACGGGCCTACGCGGAAAACCGCAGCCGGGATGTCGCTTCCTTCACACAAGTCTCAGTTCTGATCGACCGGATCACGACTGACGCCGCAGGATTGCGTGCGGCGGCGGACTCGGGCGCCAGCAACGAGCGGCTGGAAGAATTCTGGACAGCGCTCTCTGCCCTCATGGGCGCAGGCAGCCGCGCCCGTGACCAGTTCGCGCACGGCGACGAGAACGCCGCCTCGGAGACGGTCCTCGCGTCCGCGCGTGACCAGGTGACCCAGCTGAACGCCAGTCTTCGTGCGTTCCGCAACGCGGAAGTCGCGAGCTACCGCAACGCCCGGGCGACCACGTCGTTCCGGTCGGCGGCCGCGCTCGGGGCGGCTGGCGTAATTTGGGCTGCTGCTCTGGTGCTATTTGCGGTCGTTCCATGGCGTGTGACCGGCAGGCAAACGGAGATCGCAGTGTCCTCGCCGCCGCAGCGACAAGCTGAACCACCCACCGTCGCGACTGGGACGACCGTGCCATCCATCGACCTCGCTGCAGCGGCCGCACTCTCCACCGAGCTCGGGACCCTTTCGGATCAGGAGCAACTTCAACGTTTGCTGGGCCGCGCCGCTGAAATCCTCGATGCGCGAGGCCTGGTTATCTGGATGGGTGCAGGCGACGAGCTCTTTGCGGCTGCCGCCCACGGTTATGATTCGGCGGTCCTTCAGCGAATCAGGCCCATCCCACGGAGCGGGGAAAACGTCACTGCCGCAGCCTGGCGTAGCGGTCAGCTGCGGACGGTCAGCGCAGACGCGAGCGGCTATGGCGCTATTGTTGCGCCGCTGCTGAGCCCGACAGGCTGTGTGGGCGTACTGGCGGCCGAGACTCGAAGCGGCCGGGACGGAGACGATACGACGCGAGCGGTGGTGACAATCATCGCCTCACAGCTCGCCAGCGTGCTTGCGGCGTGGCCGTCCGCAAGCACGGCTGCTGTGGAAACGCTAGACCGGAAGGCCGCCGCGTCCTGACGGACGAGTGCGTGCCGGGAGCGTCGCCTTGAGCGATAGCGACTTCTTCTCGCGTGTGACCGAAATATCAACCGACTCCGCTCGGCTATCGCGCAGCGCACGTGAAAGGTCAGCGCTGCTCGAAACCGGCTGGCCGTTGATGGCCGTGATCACATCGCCAGCCCGGACGCCGGCAGCCGCCGCAGGCGAGTTGCCCGTGACCCCGCTCACCAGCACTCCTTCCTTTACCCCGAAGTAGCTGGCGAGCTGATCCGACAACGGCGACACGGTGACGCCAAGGGTAGCCCCGTTTGCCGGGAATACCCGTCGAAGCGCATCGTTGTCGAAGTTGAGGTTGCCGCGCGGATTGAGGTTGAGATCCGGCAGTTGACGTTGGGCGCGCACTCTCGCGTTGCCCGACAAGAAATTGAACGCACTCGCTGCCTCGGGAGCGATTTTGAGCGTCTGCTTCGACGTGCCGCGCACGACGACTGCGCTCAGTTCTCGATTCGGCACGCTCTCCTGAACCAAGCGGGTGAAATGACTGGCGCTGCGGACTCGTTCGCCATCGAAGTCAACAACGATGTCACCGGACTGCATTCCTGCTTTGGCGGCGGGACTCCCCTCCCGCACGGATTCGACATAGGCGCCTGAGGGCTGACCCAACTTCGCTTTCGTCGCGTCGTCGCTCGTGACGTCGCGAATGCCGACGCCAATCGAGGCCGATCCCGAGAAGGGCCCGACGATGACCCGCGGATCCTGAGCGCTGGCGGGCTGCACTGCGAGCATCAGCGCGGCCGTAACCGCCGCGGCAATGACGGCGAGCGCGACGCGTCGCCCGGCGCCTCCGATGAAACTCCTCATGACTCCTCCCTGTGTTCGCCTGAAGCGGACAATGTGACCACCCTCTGAGACGAAACGGACCGGGCAAGAGTTGGCGCTGCCCCCTCACGAGGACGCGGCGGCGGCTCCGGACCAGCGTTTTCAGCAGTTTGCCGCGTTCGGCGCCCGGGCATGGGAATTGATAAACCTGTGTCCAGCCGCGGCGGATCACCGGGGTGCGTAACTTCAGGCAGGCGCTGGCATCGCCGCATCCCGGCTGGCAGCATTCACGATCCGCCGTGGCGCTTTTTCGTAGACGGTTTTCGAGGAGCCGAGCCGATGACCAAGCTATTCCGTGTCTGCTCCGTTGTGATTCTGAGCTCCGTGATGGCCGCGGGCTGCGCAGCACACGGTGTGCGGATTGCCGAGTTGAAAGATCGCCCGGACAAGTACGACCGGAAGACCGTGAGTATCGAAGGCGTCGTAACGGGTAGTTATGGTGCCGGCTTCCTGGGGCGCCTCGCGCCCATTCAGGGATACAGGATCGATGACGGGTCTGGCGAAATCACTGTGATCTCGAGATCGAGCCGCGTGATACCCCAGACGGGAGCCAGGGTCAGGGTCAAAGGGAAGGTGAACGAGCTCGGGTCGTTCGGCGGGCGGTCGATCGGCCTGCATCTGCAGGAAGACAACCGCAAGATCAAGAGCTAGGGCTCAGGCTTTCTTGATTTCGCCCTTGCTGACGATCTTGACGGCCACGGCCGTCATGTCGTCGTGAGGTGGTGTGCCGCGCTGGAACGCGGCCACCGCATCGTAGATCGCGTCGACAATGGCTCTCGCCGTCTGCTGGCGGTATTCGCGCACGACATCGCAGAGACGCCGTGGGCCAAATTCCTCGTCCTCTTCATTCATTGCTTCGAGAATTCCATCGCTGCAGAAGACAAACAGATCGCCCTTGTGTAAGGGTAGCGTCACCTCGTCGTAGGTTACGCCCGGAAACGAACCGAGCGGCACACCGGGCAGTTCAATCTGCATGCATTCATCGTGTGTGCAGTGGATCGGGTACGGCAGCCCCGAATTCGAGAGTGTCGCGGTGTGCGCCTTGAAATCGAAGAAGGCGTAACACAACGTACAGAAGTACTCCTCGAGCTGGCGCTCATGGAGAATCGTGTTCATTGCCTGCAGCACACCGGAGACGCTAAATCGGTCGGGCGCAAAGCGACGCCTCATCGTCCGCGAACGTACGAGCTCGGCCGCAAATGCTCCGTAGAGCGCGGCGGGTGCTCCCTTTCCGGAAACGTCACCGACCGCCACCACGAGCGTGTTGTTGTCTGGCGCCAGGTAGTCGTGGATATCGCCACCGAGCTCGGTCGCCGGTTCAAACCGGCCGGCAACATCGACGCCGCGCAGCCCCTTCGGCAATTCGGTGGGAAGGAGCGCCATCTGCACGCGTTTCGCGAAGCGCAGTTCTTTTTCGATCCGCTCTTCGTTCTGCCTGACTTCTTCATACAGGCGGGCGTTGTCGATCGCAATCGCGGCCTGACTGGCGAGCAGTGTCAGCAGCTCTTTGTGTTCTTTCGTGAACGCGTTCAGCTCCGGACTCTCCAGATCGAAGACACCGATGCATCGATCCTTGATTAGCATCGGAATAACCAGCTCGGAACGTGCGTCCTCGACGAGGTTCACGTAACGAGGATCCGTCGACACGTCAGCGACAAGCACCGGCTCCTTGTGCAGGGCGGCCCAACCCACCAGGCCTTCGCCAAGCTTCATGTGTTGCTTCTCGGCACCCTTGCCGTAGCTGACTGCAAGCTTCATCTCCAGCTCACGCGATTGCTCATTCAAGAGCAGAATCCCGAACGTGCGGTAGTCGATCAGGCGTTTCGTCAGGCTGGCGATTCTTGTCAGCAGTTGATCGAGGTCGAGAATCGACGACATCTCGCGGCCGATTTCCGCGAGTGTCTCGAGCGTCGCCACGTACTGATGCTCCGATTCGAACAGGCGCGCGTTCTCGATGGCGACGGCCACGTGTGCGGCGAATTGGCGCAGCAGCGCCTCATCCTGCAGCGTAAACGCGCCTTCCGTCTCACTCAGCAGATTCAGCGCCCCGATGACTTTCCCCTTCCGTCGCATCGGTACCGCGAGCTGCGCGAGCATGTTTCGCAGTGGTCCGACGTACCGGGGTTCCTCACGGATATCGTTGACGAGGATCGGCCGCCCCTCCTGCACGGCAGTACCGACGACGCCCTGCCCGAGACGCAGGCGTACTGTGCGTGCCACTTCTTCCGGGTAGCCGACCGAGTAGGCGATGCGCAGCTCCTCGCGTTCTCCCTCGAGCAGATAGACCGAAAACGCCGAGAACCGCGTCAGGCGCGCGATGAGTTGCGGAATCTTCGCGAGCAGTTCGTCGAGGTCGAGAACCGACGTCACCTCGCGTCCGAGCTCGAAAAGCGTCGAGAGCAGCTCTGTGTCAGTAGGAGGTCGGGCCGGTCCGGTCGGCCGCACCCCGTCAACGTTGGTCACGAGATGACCGGATTATACTGAACGCTTCTTGGAAACCTTGATTCTGCCGCTGGACTACAGCGCCATCGAACGGATTCTGCCGCATCGCTTTCCATTCCTGCTGGTCGATCGGATCACCGAGCTGGAACCGGACAAGCGGATCGTCGGTATCAAGAACGTTTCGCTCAACGAGCGGTACCTCTCACACCAGCCCGGAGAATCGCCCGCGCTACCGCCGACCATCCTGACCGAGTGTGTCGCACAGGTCGGGGCCATCCTGATTCTGTGGAAGCCGGAAAACCGCGACAAGCTGCCGTTCTTCATGGGCATCAAGCGGGTCCGTTATCGACGTCCTGTGTACGCCGGGGACGTCGTGGAGATTGAAGCGCGCGTGAAGCGTCTGCGCAGCCGGATGGGGGAACTTGAAGGTTTTGCACGGGTGAACGGCCAAGTCGTGGTTGATGGCACCATGACCTTCGCGCTGGGACCATCGCAGGGCGCGAAGACCGACACACAGGTCTAACGCAGTCAGCGCACAGACTTCACGATAAGCAACGCGCCGCCGATCTTCGCTGCGCGGCTCCCCCAGACGACCCATCGATTATCGACGCCGAAATATCTCATGCTGTCGAGGACGGCAGGCGCCAGCACCACTGCACCGATGATCGGCTCCTCGACCTGCGCCGAGAGTGCCATCCCGCGGGTGTCGCGTTCGTTCGGACCGGTTCGCGCGAACGCGGCGCCCGAATACGCGACCGACGTCAGAATGTTGAAAGCGAATACGCCTTTGAGGAACGGGGCGTCCTCGCTGCGCAACTCTGGATGCGCCACGAGCAAATACTCACTGAGGGCCTCTTGCGCCCAAAACCCCGCTGAGGAAATGACAAACTCCCGCGTCGGCGTGACCGGGTCGTGCGTGATCGCAAAGAAAGGGATCGGACCAAACGTGACCTTTTTCACACCCGGAGTGACTCCAGTTGCGAAGTCGGCTACCACATGGGCGGACTCGTGCACCGCCAGCCCGACCGCAGCGCCTCCGATCAGCTTGGCGGTCTCAGCAAATGATTGAGCAGATATGGGAGTCGGATATCCCGTACTCACCGCAAGCACAACTGTCGCGATGCCCGTGGCGCGCGCGATATTCGCGGTACTCAAGTTGCAGCCTCAGTCTTCAGCCGGCGCCACTGGCCTGGCAGAGGAGATAAAGGCATGCTCGAAACTATTGCGATCATTTTGATCATTCTCTGGCTGCTGGGAATGGTCAGCGGGTACACGCTCGGTAACTTTATATGGGTTCTGCTCGTGATTGCGGTCGTGCTGTTCCTGGTGCGACTCGTCAGCGGGCGAAGAGTGGTCTGACGCAACGGCGGATCCTGGTGCGTTGCGGCGGCCGGCAAGGCGCCGCTGATACTAGGATCCGCCGCGCGGTGCTCGGCGGACGATCGTTATGCCAGCCAGCACTAGGACTGCTGCCGCCACGACTCGCAACGTGAATGGTTCGCTCGCGACCAGAGTGCCAAGCAGTACCGCGATAATCGGGTTGATGTAGGCGTACAGCGACACTGTCGAAATCGGCAGATGACGCAACGCATAAAGGTATGCGGAATACGCGACGAGCGATCCGGACACGATGAGATACGCCTCAGCCGCGGCAGTTCGCGTCGTCAGCGTCAGTTGGGGCCACTCGCCAAGGACGGTGGCGACCACAATCATGATCACGCCGGCAAAGAGCTGCTGCAGCGCCGATACAGCAACGACGCTCGTGCCCTGGTGAGTACGCTTCGACAGCGAAGATCCGATTGCCCATCCCACACACGCACACTGCACCAACAGGACTCCGAGACCAAACCAGCGCCCGTTCACTTCGCTGCCGACGAGGCTCGGCCAGATCAGTACGACGATGCCGGAGAACCCTGTTGCCAGTCCGAGCAGCGTTCGTGCGCCCAGGCGCTCGCCTCCGAGTGTCGCCTCCGTGCCGGCCATCCAGAACGGAAGAGCAGCGACACTAACGGCTGCGATCCCGCTTGGAATCCACCGCTCTGCCCAGACGACGCAACCGTTTCCTATGGCAAGTAGCAGTGTCCCGAGCGTTGCCTGACGTGGCCAATCACGTAGCGGCGGAAGCCTGCCACCTCTGGCCAGGACAAGGAACGAGAGAACGATTCCCGCGGCCAGAAATCGAAGCCCACCA
>DASROF010000016.1:0-58903 GCA_035647075.1 Vicinamibacterales bacterium
CAAGTGGACGACTACCTTGGCCCACCCCGGTTCAGGCGCGATGCCGCCTTCCGTACCTCCCGTCCCGGGGTGGCGACGGGTCTGGCCTGGACGGAAACGGGCGGCGACGTCCTCTACATCGAAGCCACCTTGCTTCCGGGCGGAAACCAGAACATCATTCTGACCGGGCAGCTCGGCAATGTGATGCAGGAGTCCGCCCGCGCGGCCCTGAGCCACATCCGGGCACGCGCGACGGACCTTGGGATTTCCCCGGACTTTCTCGCACACCACGACTTGCACGTCCACGTTCCCGCCGGCGCGATTCCGAAAGATGGTCCGTCGGCAGGCGTGACAATGGCGACGGCGATCCTGTCGGCGGCGCGGAACCAACCCGTGCGTCAGGACGTGGCGATGACCGGCGAGATCACACTGAGCGGGCTGGTGCTGCCGATCGGCGGCGTCCGTGAGAAGGCGCTGGCGGCGCGCCGGGCCGGCATCAAGACGATGATCCTGCCGGCGCTGAACGAACCGGATCTGGCCGAGCTCCCGGAAGAGATCCGGAAGGACATGACATTCATACCCGTGGAAACTCTGGAGCAGGTCGTCAACGTCGCACTGGATGGAAATCAGAAAGCAGAAGTCAGAAGCCCGACGTCCGACGGCAGCAGTCAGGCCGCGGATGGAACGCACTAACGGCGCGCAGTTTCTGAGGTCTCTTTCTGATCTCTGATTTCGTTTTCTGATTCACAAGGACTCATAACAGATTGGCTCAAGCGATCGTCTTCTACATCTCCGGTCACGGATTCGGTCACGCGTCGCGCACGATCGAAGTCATCAATGCCATGCTCGCCCGCCGGCCCGAAACGCGCATTGGCGTCCGCACCGCGGCGCCGCGGTGGCTGTTCGATCTGACCGTCAAGGGCAAGGTCACCTTCAGCACGCTGGAGACAGATACGGGCGTGGTGCAGATCGATGCGCTGACGCTCGACGAAGCGGACAGCATCCGCCGCGCGTCCTCGTTCCACAGTGATCTCGTGACGCGGGCGGCCAGCGAAACGCGCTCGCTTCGCGAACTCGGCGCAGGGTTGATCGTCGGCGATATCCCGCCCCTCGCCTTCGCGGTGGGCGCTGCCGCCGGTATCCCGTCCATCGGTCTGGGCAACTTCACCTGGGACTGGGTCTACGCCGACTACCCGCGAGTGCGGCTCGCGCCGTCGCTGCTGCCAGCCATTCGCGGCGCCTATTCGAGAGCGTCGATGGCGCTCCGCCTGCCGATGTCGGGCGGCTTCGAGAGCTTCTCGAACGTCCGAGACATTCCGTTCATCGCCCGGCACTCGACACGCACCCGCGAAGAGGTCTGCAAGCTGCTGAAGATTCCGACAGACAAGCCGATCATCCTCTCCTCATTCGGCGGCTACGGCCTGCCCGGTCTCGACACCGACCTGCTGTCCAAATTCAAGAAATACACGGTCATCACGACGGCGAACGTCTCGATGAGCCGCGCGCGCAAGGACACGCCGCTGGTCGAGAAGAAGGGGTCGTTCATCAGCATCAACGAAGAGGCGATGTACGACCACGGCGTGCGGTACGAAGACCTGGTGCTGGCAGCGGAGGCGGTCGTCACGAAGCCCGGCTACGGCATCATCGCCGAGTGCATTGCCAACGACACGGCGATGCTCTACACCACACGGGGCCACTTCCCGGAATACGACATCCTCGTCGAGGAGATGCCGAAGTACGTGCGCTCGGCGTTCTTCAGCCACGACGATCTGTTCAACGGCAAGTGGGAGACGCATCTCGACAAGCTGCTCAATCAGGCAAAGCTGAAGAAGAAGCCGGAGACCAACGGCGCCGACGTCGCCGCGGAAATTCTTCTCAAGGCGCTGGACAAGCCGCCGAAGAAGCCGCGCGGGCGGCCGAAACTCAAGATCTGAGTCGTTCGTTCGGATCGTTCACAACGCGACGAGGCCGAGCGCGCCCAGCCAGGCAATCGCCACTGAAAAACGGCGCCGCGCCGGATGCGTGTCGACTCGACCGTCGGGTCGCGCGTTTCCGAGCAACTGAATGAGCGACGGATCGCCTGTGAGGTGGCCGTCGCCGTCCACGGCCAGCGTTCGCCCGCGACGAATCGCGTCAAGCACACCAGCCTTCGTCCGCTCCCGCACGAAGAGATAGGTCCGGCAACGCCCAATCCCCGGCGGCATGGCATGAAAGTCGGACGATCCGATGGCCGCGATGTCGGGATTCACCTGCCGCGCCCGTTCGAAGAACGCCGCGAGCTCCTTGCGGAACTCCTGATCCCGGTAAACGTCCGAGTGCGCGGCTTCGACGCCGTCCAGCATCGCGACCGTCGCATCGTCGTTGTACGCGGGGAAACGGTGCGACGGATGCGCGGCGATCGCGACGCCACCCTGGGCGTGCACATCGGCGATCGCATCAGCGGCTGATACGTCCGCGCCCCTGACCGTCCGCGCGATGCCCACCGCGATCATGTGGTACTGCGGATTGGTGATCTCCTCTCCGCCGATCAGCAGCGGACCGTCACCCGTCTGACTGATGCGACCCGCGAGGCGTCCGGTGAACGTCTGATTGTGGTTCGTGACCGCGATGACATCGAGGCCGGCCCTCGCTGCCTCAGCGCGCAGCATCCACGGCGAAAGCGCACCGTCGCCCGGCGAGGCGTGGACGTGGAAATCACCGGACAGCACGAGGTAGTCGCCCGCGCGTGTCGCTGTGCGCGCTGGAATCCGGTCGGCAGCGCTGCCAATCGCCATGCCGGCGAGCAGCAGGGTCGCCGACGCGGCGCGCGGCGACCGCATCACTCGAACAACCTCGTGACCGATCGCGTGATCTGAAACCATCCGCCCGCCGACAGGGCGACCAGCTCAAAGGCCATCGCCCAGGTCACAGCGAAGTGCGCGGTGGCGCGCCAACGCGCCCCTCTCCTGCTGGTGCCGAGGACATGCCGGCAGAACGCCGCCACGACCACAGCAGTCCACACGGCCGGAACGGCGGCAAGCGCAATCAGCGCGTCCAGCGAGGCATACGGCGACGCCGCAAACGCCGCTGCGACCAGGAGCAGCCAGAGGCTGTATGGAACGTGCCCGGCAAACCACAGGTCCAGCGCCCGCGGCATGCTCGCGCGCCGCGAAGGCGCCGATGCGCTGATTGCCGCACCAACCGCCATCTGAATCAGCACAACGAACCCGAACGACACGGTTGAGAAAGCGAACAGCCCGAGCGTGATCCGCTGCACAGCCATGATCGGCACAGCGGTCGCGATGACGACAAGAACGATCAGCGGCCGGCGGAGCATCCGCCAGACGCCAATATGCTCATGGCCGGCGGCAAGTTCGAGATAGGTTTTGTCGGGCAAGTTCGAGATAGGTTTTGTCGGGAGCGAAGGCGATGCGTACTTCTGCGGAGAGAGCGTCTCGTGCCGGCTCGGCCTCAACTGTTGCCTGAGCCCTCATTCCTTAGGCCTTAGAGGCCTTCACCCTTAGGCCTTACTTAACGCAGGTCACCAACGACCATATCTTCGGAACGTTCACCTTCTCGATCGACTCGGGCCGCAGCTCCGCCTGCGCAAGGAATGCAGGCAGATCGAGATCCGACTTGAAGCCGATGTGCACGGTGAATGGTGAGATCGCGCGCTCGACGCGCGAGAGAACGGGATTCGCGCTGCGGAAGTGATTCAGGATGATGATCTTTCCGCCCGGCTTGCAGATGCGCCGCATCTCCCGCGCAACCATGACGGGATCGGGAACCACGCTGATCAGATACGGGGCGTAGACGATGTCGAAGGTGTCATCGGCGAAGGTGGTCTTCGCCGCGTCCATCTCGAGCAACCGCACGTTGCGGATGCCCTCGCGGGCCACTCGCTCCCGTGCTTTGTCCAACATCGACGACGACAGGTCGATGCCGGTAACGTGGCAGTTCGACGGATAGAGCGACGTGTTGATGCCGGTACCGACGCCGACTTCGAGGATGTGACTGCCGGGCGTGATACCCATCCGATCCCGCGCCACAAGACGACCGGGGTGGAGCGTGGGACCGAAGAACAGGTCGTAGCTGCTCGCGAGCTTTTCGTACACCCGCTCAACGAAGTGATTTTCGACGGCGATGACCGAGAGGGCGCGTGTGCCGACGTCGGTGCCGAAATCAGTCTCTTCTCGCTCGAACAGCGCCATTCACGCTCCAATTACGTGAGCCACCAGCGGCTTCGGGACTATACCATTCATTGGTCGAGGCGGCGGTATTCAAGTGTCTCGGCATCAATGAGCAAATACGACCGATTAATGCGGTCAATACAGACCGATGGCACACCTTCGCGTATGGTCTCACTGTAGCGGTGATGGTGGCCGCAGAGATGAAGCCGCGGCTTCAGCGCCACCAGCACGTCATTGATGGCAGGCTTGCCCGCGTCGAGGCGGCGCGGCTTCCGTCCGGGCGCCGGCTTGCCGCGAGCGACCGCAGCGGCCATCGAGTCGAGGGGCTCGTCGCCGACGATGAAAGGACGAGGCGCCTCGTGCGTCATCAGGATGTCGATTGATGCAAGCTGCTTGCACGCCTCGGCTTCTTCACGCACGAAATGCCGTCTTTTGTCGTCGCGCTTCTCAACGACCGCGCCGGCGCGGCCGTGTGGCAGTTCTGCCGCGGGTGTGTTGAACCATGTTGGCGCGAAAGTGCCGCCCAGGCCGGCAACTCGCAGGCGCCCGACGTCGACAGCCGTGCCATTCCGGATGTAGTGCAGGTTCGACGGCTGTTCCGTCCCAGCCTCCCAGGCGGCAATGTGATCGAAATCCTCGTTGTTGCCCTTGATCCAGAACAGCGGACGTGGCGGAGTCGGATAGGCGCCGGTGCGGCTGGCGAGATCGCCGACGCAGATCCACAACGGAACGTCTGGATGACGATCCATCGCCTGCGTCAGCGCGTCGAAATTCCCGTGTATGTCGGCGACGGCGCCGATGGTCATCCCGCTATGGCGGGAAGCTCTGCATCAGCCGGCGGTTTGACGAGCAGATCGCTCTTGTCCCAGATGAAGTCGTCCTTGCTGTAGACGGCGAGCTCGTAATCCTTGCCCATGAAGATCGCCGAAACCGGACACGCTTCCTCGCACATGCCGCAGAAGATGCAGCGCGTCTTGTGAATCTGGTAGATCGAGGCGTAGCGCGGACCCGCGAGGACGGTGCCGTCGTTCTCGGCGGCTTCGAGGTAAATCGCGTCCGCCGGGCACGCCACCGAGCACAGCCCGCAGGCGACGCACTTCTCGAGCCCGTTCTCGTCCCGCATCAGGACCTGTTTGCCGCGGTACTTCGGGAAGACGGGGACCTTCTGATAGGGGTAATTCACGGTGACCGGCTTCTTGAACATGTGACGGAAGGTCGTCACAAAGCCGGTGATGAGCGGACGAATCATAGGTCAATCATACCTTTACAATGTCCCTGTGGCGCCGATCCTCACGCCCGAGCAATTCCTGCTCACGATCCTTGTCAAGGTGGCCGTCATTGCCGTCCTGGCAACGATGCTGGCACGGTATCGCCGCTTCCGGCACATTCTGATCTTCGAACGCCGCGGCTGGGTCGATCGGCTGGCGTTTATGCTGGCGCTCGGAGTGCCGCTCGCGGCCGGCGTCGCATTCCGCGTGCAGCTGCACTACTACGCCGCGGACCTGACGCTGGAGGGCGCCCTGCTCGCCGGCCTCATTGCCGGTCCGTACACGGGGGCGCTCGTGGGATTGCTGGTCAGCTTTCCTGCTGTCCTGCTCACTGCGGTGGCTACGGGCAGCGTGGCCAGCAGCGAGTTCATCGCGCTACCGTTCGCCGTTGGTTGCGGCTTTGCGGGGGGCGGGCTCCGCGAAGCGTGTCCGAAGGAGACGATCTGGCAGTTCACGCCGTTCGTGATCCTGGATCTGCCGAAGCATCTGTTCAAGATGCTTCGCAACCGCGAGCCGCTCTGGCAGATCATCCTCCTGCTCGCACCGGTCGCGTTGGAGCTGCTCCGCCAGTTCCTGGGCCTCCGATTCAATCACGGCACACTCAACCACGCCGAGATCACACGGCTCTTCTACCTGGAGCCGCCAAGGCCGTGGATGATGATTCTCGTCGTGCTCGCGACGGTGCTCTGCGTCGCCACGCCGATCAAGATCTGGAACAGCGCGCGCATCGAGCACCGCGTCCAGGAACAGGAAAAGCTCCTGCTCGCCGCGAAGATCGAATCGCTCAAGAGTCAGATCAACCCGCACTTCCTGTTCAACACGCTGACGTCAATCTCCTCGCTGATACGCGCCGAACCGGACACAGCCCGGACGCTGATCATCAGACTCTCTGCTCTCCTGCGTCGTCTACTCAGAAGTCACGAGCACTTCGTCACGCTGCGCGATGAGCTCGAGGCGATCGACGAATACCTCGACATCGAAGTGATCCGGTTCGGACCGAAACTGAAAGTGGTGAAGGACATCGACCCGGACACACTTGACCTCATTGTGCCGAGCATGATCCTGCAGCCGCTGGTCGAGAACTCAATCAAGCACGGCTTCTCGCGGAAAGTCGGACCGGGATCCATCACCATTCGCAGTCACCGTGAGCTTGGGCGTGTCGTCATTGAGGTCGAAGACGACGGGATGGGATTCTTTGCCGAGGCGCTGGACCGGCCGATGTCCAGCGGCATCGGCCTGGCCAATGTGCGGGAGCGCCTCCGCGTTATTTACGGCGCCACGTATCAGTTGAAACTGGCGAGCGAGCCGGGGAAAGGGACGCGCGCCCGGATCGAGGTTCCCGAACTGGCCACCGTCCACCCCATCAGCGCATGAGCGACACCCCCACGAAAGACGTGCTGAGAGACACCGTCCTGCGAGACTCCATCCTGAAAGTTCTCGTCGTCGACGATGAGCAGCTTGCCCGTGAGGAACTCTGCTATCAGCTCCAGCGCATCGAGGAGGTCGAGGTGGTCGGCCAGGCCGGCAACGGCCTCGAGGCGCTCACCGCTGTCGACAGGTACGAACCGCACCTCATCTTTCTCGATATTCAGATGCCTGGGCTGACGGGATTCGAGGTGGCCCGACGACTGCTGAGCCAGGGCGCAGCTCCGGCTCTGGTGTTCGTCACTGCCTATGATCAGCACGCAATCGAGGCGTTTGAAGTGAACGCGGTTGACTACTTGTTGAAGCCTGTTGAGCCGACACGGTTGGAACAGGCGGTGGACCGTGCTCGTCGGAGGATTGAGACGGGCCGGCCAGTGACGGGGCTTCCACTCAACGATCAGCTCGAGCAGATCGTCAAAATGATGGCCGGCCGCCAGGTGCGGCGGGATCAGGTCGCAATCAAGGTCGGCGAGCGGTTCATGCTGGTTCAGGCCGAAGAAATCATCTTCGCCTCGCTGGCCGACGAGTCGATTAACATAGTGACAGGGCAGGTAGCGGGAACGTCCAACTACCGGACCCTGGACGACTTACAGGCACGGCTAGATCCCGAAGTGTTCTGGCGTGTGCATCGGTCGCACCTGGTTAACATCAATAAGATCAAGGAGATCGTCCCTTGGTTCAGCAGGAACTACATCCTGAGGATGAAGGACGCGAAGGGCACGGAGATCCCGGTCAGCCGGGCGCAGACGAAACGGCTGCGGGAGTACCTGAAGCTCTGAGCGCACCGCAGGCTGCCAGCGGTGAATTCGACGCAGGCGGCGAACACCACCCCCTCACGCGAGATGAGTTGCGCGTCGAGGTGGATCATCAGCGGGATGTCGTCATCCAGCGGCTGAACGTCTGGAAGGACGAGCTCGTGGCCTGGTTCAAGACGCTGGCCTCGGCCGCCGTCTACGCCACGTTGATCGTCACTTTCGGTTTCCAGGTTGCACGTGTCGAAGGCCAGAGCATGGCGCCGACGCTTGCCGATCAGGACCGCCTGATCGTCAACAAGCTCGCCTACCGGATCGGCGAGCCGCGGCGTGGTGACATCGTGATGCTCTACTACCCCATCAACCCGGACAAGTCGTTTGTGAAGCGCGTCATCGCCGAGGAAGGCGAAGACGTCCGCATCGTTGACGGGACCGTCTACGTCAACGACGTGCCGATGAACGCCGACTTCGTGCCGGCGGAGTTCCAGAGCCACGACGATTACCCGCCGACGCGGATTCCCGACGGCTATTACTTCGTGATGGGCGACCACCGCAACAACAGCTCGGACAGCCGGCACTGGGGCATGGTGCCGAAGAAGTACATCATCGGCAAAGTGCAGCTTCGCTGGTGGCCGATTCCGCACGCGCGCGTGTTCTGACGATGCGCGCCAGTGACTGACCGCTATAGCCAGGTCACCACAGTCCTCTGGCGCGTCCTCTTCGTCAACCTGATCGTTGCGGCGGCGAAGATCGCGCTCGGGTATGCCACGGGTGCGGTCTCAATCCTCTCTGACGGCTTCCACTCGCTGACCGATTCGGCCTCCAACGTGGTCGCGCTGGTCGGCGTGTCCGCCGCCAGGCGTCCGCCGGACGCCGACCATCCGTACGGCCACCGCAAGTACGAAACGATGGCGTCGCTCGCCATCCTCATCTTCCTGATCGTCGTGCTCGTCCAGGTCGTCTCGGCGTCGATCGACCGGCTGATGAACGGCGGCACTCCGCGGGTGTTTCCCGAGGGGATCGCGCTGATGACGGCGACGCTGATCATCAACATCTTCGTCGTCTGGTATGAGATGGGTCAGTCCCGCAGGCTCAAGAGCGAAGTCCTGCGCGCCGACGCCAAGCACACCCGCAGCGATGTGATGACCTCGATCGCGGTGCTCGGGGCGTTGCTTGGCGTATGGTGGGGCTATCCCGTCCTCGACCCGCTGGCCGCGGTGCTCGTGGCCGGATTCATCGGCCACGCCTGCTGGAGCATCGCCCAGGAGGCGTCGGGCATCCTTGCCGATCACATCGTCATCCCCGAAGACGAAGTCCGCGCCGTGGTGCAGTCGGTTCCGGAGGTGCTCGGCTGCGAGAAGATCCGGACGCGAGGCTCAGCCGATTACGCCTTCATGGATCTCCATCTCTGGCTCGAGGGAGCCACCCCGCTTCAGTCGGCGCACTCGACCTCTCACGTCGTCAAGGACAGGCTGATGACGAAGTTCCCTCAGCTCGTGGATGTCATCATCCACATCGAGCCTCCACATTCACAACGGCCGACCTGAAGGTCGGGCTCGGCATCGCGATTGCTGGCTACTGCCGTATGGATCCAGATGTGGTGCGTGAAGACACGATTACCGGACTGATCCGCGGGATTCTGAACGACCTGAAGACGCTGATGCGCGAAGAGATTGCACTGGCACGCGTTGGATTCCGCGAGCAGGCTGGAAAGGCACGCGCCGCAGCGTTGAGCTTCGGAATGGCGGCTGTGGCGCTCGCGTTCGGCGTGGCATTCATTCTGATTGCGATCGCCATGGCCATCGCCGAGCTGGCGGGTTGGCCGCTCTGGGCCGGCTTTCTGATCGTCGCCGTGGTGCTGACGGTGATCGGCTTCATCGCTCTGTCCGCCGGCCGCCGGAAGCTGCGCACATTCCAGGCGATTCCGGAACAGACCGTCACGTCATTGAAGGAGAACTCTGAATGGATCGCGAAGCGGCTGTCCTCCGCGCAGAAATGAGCCGGACGCGCGAGCAGCTGGATGAGAAGCTGACGCTGCTCCGGGGCAAGGTGAACGACTTGACGCCGCGCCGGGTAGCGCAGCGCTACATGCCCGAGTACTTCGCCGATCGAGCGCTCGGAGGCATCCTGACGCTCATCGGCCTCAAGATGGCGTGGTCCCGCTATCGGGCCACGAAGGCCACAAAGTAAAGGCCACGAAGAAGCAGAGCCTCAGTGGCTCGCGGCAGGGCTCCCGTGCCCTGACGCGATCTGCGAGCTGCGTGGTACGTGACGGCTGACGAGCGCGAGGGCAACGAGCACGACCCCCATCAGGACCGCCCACGATCCGAAGTAGCCGGCGTTCCCACCCCGGTTGAATGCTTCGTTCGCCACTGTGGCAGCGAGCACGTTCCCCACCCGCCCCACCGCGACAGCAAATCCGACGCCTGTGCTTCGCACTTCCGTCGGGAACACATGTGCGGCCAATGCGTACATGGTCGTTTGCACCGCGTTCAGCAGACCACCCGTGAGGACGAACATCACGGCCAGGAACAATCCGTTTTGCGGTGTGATTTCCGCTCCCGCCAGCACCGAGGCACACACCACGGCCAGCGCCGACATTCCGAGCATCGTCACGCGCGAGCCAAGGCGTTGAATCAGCATGGCGCCGAGGATCGCACCGGCTACGCCGCCGAAGTTCGAGTCGCGCAAGGCGCGGCTCGCTTCCGGCTGCGAGAAGCCGTTAGCAGCCGACGTCAGCACCGCAGGCAGCAACAGGATGATCAGGTAGTTGGCCAGCAGGCAGAAGAAGAAGGACGCGCTCAGGGCCAGCGTGTCGCGGATGTAGTGCGGGCCGAACAGCGTGCCGATCGTCGCACGTCCCTTCGGCACCCCGGCGGTCGCAGCCTCCACGTACTCCACGTCGTCAGGCACAGTGTGACCAATGCGACGCATCGTCCTCGTCAGCTCGGGCCAACGTTCCCGGTGGCGCGCAAGGTACCGCGGCGATTCAGGAAGCAGTTTCCATAGCGCCACGGCGAGGATGACGGGCACCAGACCACCCGCAATGAACAGCGCGCGCCACCCGTAGGTCGGAATGATCCGCGCCGCCAGTTCGCCGGCGAGCACTCCTCCCAGGGGAATGCAGACGATGGTCAGCGTCACCGCGAATGGCCGTTGCTTGCGCGGGACGTACTCAGAGGCGAGTGTTGCCGCATTCGGCATCGCCCCGCCAAGCCCAACGCCGGCGAGAAAGCGGAGCGCGCCGAGCATCTCGATGGAATTCGCGAACGCAATGGCGAACGTGAGCGCCGCAAAGGCAAGCACGCTTCCGAGCAGGGCCGTGCGGCGCCCGAGGCGGTCGCCGATGATGCCGCCGATCAGGCCGCCGATCATCATGCCGAATGGACCGTACGACAGCGCGCCGATGAAGTCTCCGCGCGGGTGGCCCCATTCCTTGATCAGCTGAGGAACGGCGTTAGGCAGCAGCTGATTGTCTACGCCGTCCAGAATGATCGTGAGGGCTGTTCCAAAGATCAGAAGCTTTTGATAGCCGGTCCAGCGTCCTTCGTCGATGGCAGCGCCGACGTCAATCGTCCTCATAGGGCGGGGAGTATATCAGCGGGTCACGGTCTGATAAGTCGCAAAGGCAAGCACGGCGCATCCGGCGATAACCGCGGCGAGAGGCACTGCCGTGCTGTTGCCGAGCACCCCAACCAGTGCCCCGGCAGATGCGCCCATGACGAACTGTACTGTGCCCAGGAGCGCGGACGCGCTGCCAGCCACTGCTCCGTGCGGCGCCATGGCCAGCGCAGTCGTGTTGGGCATGATGAATCCATGCGACGCGATATAGAAGAACAGCGGAACGAGGATTCCGGGGAATCCTCCAAAGCCTGTCGCCGCGTCGACCAGCATCACCACTCCTGCAATCACGGATACCGGCAAGACGGCGGCGACAACGTGATGCGCGTCGTACCGATTCGCCAGCCAACGGTTGATCTGGGAAGCGGTGATGATGCCCACAGCGTTCACGCCAAAGTACAGCCCATATCGCTCGGGCGGCACATGGAACAGTTCGATGAACACAAACGGCGACCCGGAGATGTACGCCATCAGGCCGGCGAAGATCAGGGCGCGTGTAACGGCGTACCCGATGTAGCTCCGATCGCGCAGCAGCCCGATGTAGGTGCCCAGGACGTCGGCGAGTGGCCGGCGCCGCCTCCGTGCTGCCGGCAGGCTCTCGGCGAGAAACAACGTCACGATCGCCAGCCAGAACGCGCCGTAGACCGCAAGCAGCCAGAACACCGAACGCCATCCGAAGTAGACCAGCAGCTGGCCGCCGATGAGCGGCGCAAGAATCGGCGCCAATCCCATCACGAGCATGAGCACCGACAGCATCCGAACCGAGCCGCGCTGATCGAAGTAGTCGCGCACCACCGCAGGCGGCACGACGAGCGGTGCGCACCCTCCGAGTGCCTGGAGGAACCTGAGTGCGATCAGCGCGTTGACGTCGCGTGCGAGCGCCAGGCCCACCGACGACGCCGAGAAGAGCACCAGGCCGAAGTACAGCGCAGGCTTGCGTCCCCATCGATCGGAGAGCGGGCCGTAGAACGCCTGGCCGCATGCGATGCCAATGAAATACACCGCCAGGCTCACCTGCATCGCCGCTTCGGACGTGTGCAGCTCACGCGCGATCGTTGGCAGCGCCGGCAGATACATGTCGATCGCCAGCGGCCCCATGGCCGTCAGCGCGCCGAGGATGACGGCGAGGCGATAGTAGGCCTCGCCGCGCGGAGTGTCGTTCACTACCGTGATTTGGCCGGGCGGCGGTACGCGCCTGAGCGGCCGCCGGTCTTTTCAACCAGGTAGATGTCGGTAATGGTCATCGACTTGTCGACGGCCTTGACCATGTCGTAGACGGTCAGTGCCGCGACGGCGACGGCGGTGAGCGCCTCCATCTCGACGCCCGTCTGGCCCGTGGTCCTGACCCGCGAATCGATGCGGTAGCCCCGCCGGGTTGGAATGAGATCAACGTCGACGTGAGAGAGCTGCAGCGGATGACACAGCGGAATCAGCGCCGCGGTCTGTTTCGCTGCCATCACACCGGCCAGGCGGGCGGTCTGCAGCGGATCTCCTTTGGCGACCGCTCCGCGACGAATGAGGCGGAGCGCCTCCGCGCTCATCAGGATCTCGCCCCGGGCACGGGCCTCCCTGCTGGTGACCGCTTTATCACCAACATCGACCATCCGTGCCTTGCCGCGCGAATCGACGTGGGACAGCTTACGGGCCATCGGCGTCACCCTGGGCAAGATAGAAGGACAGGCTTTCCAGGGAGACGGTGAGGTCGACACTCTTCAGCTTGACGTCCGCTGGTACCTTCAACGCCCCCGGCGAAAAGTTGAGGATCGCTTTGATTCCCCCGGCGATGACCTGCTCAACGACCGGTTGAGCATGGGGGGCCGGAACGGCGATCACGGCAATGTCCAGACGCTCCTTTTTCGCGACACGCTTCAGCTCGCGGATATCGTAGATGGGAACGCCGCTTCTCGACTCGTGTCCGATCTTCTCGTTCGCGGCGTCGAAAAGCGCCGCAATCTCGAACCCTTCCTGGCGGAAGCCAGGATAGTCGGCGAGCGCAAGCCCGAGGTTGCCGGCGCCCATAATCGCCACGCGAAGATGCCGATCGAGGCCAAGAATCTGCCGCAGATGCCGGCGCAAATCCTTGACGTAGTAGCCGACGCCGCGGACGCCGAACTCGCCAAAGTAGGCGAGGTCCTTCCGGATTTGCGCGGCGTTGAGGTGAAACTGCTCCGCCAGGGACTGTGACGAAATCGTCTGCACGCCGCCGGCATCGAGCTCGTTGAGGCAGCGCAGGTACACGGACAGGCGGTTGGTGGTCAGCTCCGACACCTGGTCGGGCGTCTGACGCCGCTTGTTCGATCGATTCACAAGGGAAATGGTACTGCAAAGTTTAGAATTGGATGTGGGCGCGCACGCATCCCGCCTCTTTCGTGCCGTTGTCGCCGCCATCGTCCTGCTGACTCCGGTCTTCAGCGCGGCACAGCCGCCGCCACGCCGACTGGCGACGATCGGAGGGCTCCGGCAGTTCCCCGGATTCTTCCACCTTCAGAACATCCTGCTTCGCGGCGAGTTCAAGGAAGAAGCCGGACGGATCACGCTCGACTCCGAAGACGGCAACATCCGCACGATTCTCGAGAACGACGTGCGGACGACGTCCGGACCTGTGGAGGTTCGTGGTCAGCTTGTCGATGTTGGACGACTGGAACCAGGCGATCCACGCGTTCCTGATGCTGAGACACGCGACGCGAGCCGATGGCCCAGGCCCGGCGAGGAACTGTTCGTCCGGGTCACGGCTGTGTCTGCAGCGCAAACCGTCCCCACGGTCTCGATCCGCGCGCTCGCCCTGGAGCCGTGGAAATACGCTGGACAGAAGGTCACCGTCACCGGCAACTTCCGCGGTCGCAACCTCTTCGGTGATCTGCCTGGCGCGCCTGGCAAGAGCCGCTACGACTTCGTCATTCGGGGAGCAGAAGGAGCGGCCTGGGTCGCTGGCATTCAGCCCAAGGGTCGCGGCTTCGATCTCGACATCGACCGCCGGATCGATACGGACAAGTGGCTCGAAGTGACTGGCGTCGTCGCCTATGAACGCGGCCTCGTACGAATTGACGCGTCGGGTCTGGCGAGCGCCAGTGCTCCCCAGATCGTGCTCGAGGCTGATGAGCGAGCGACACCGCCGCCGACGCTGCCGCCGCTCGAAGTCGTGTTCTCCTCGCCCACGCCTGGAGAAGTGGATGTGGACGCAAAAACCGCCGTTCGCATCCAGTTCTCACGCGGACTCGATCCGAAGTCGATCGGCGGGGCAATCCGGGTCAGTTATCCCGACCGCGACGTGAAGCCACCACCCTTCCAGACCACGTATGACGCCGCCACACGTTCGGTGATGATGAAGTTCGCGTCGCCGCTCGAACCTGGCACAGTACGGATTGAGGTGCTGGACACACTGAAGGCATTCGACGGCGCCGCTGCAAAGCCGTCGGCCTTGACGTTCACTGTTCGCGAATAGACCGACGTTCGCGGGCCGACCTTCAGGTCGGCCTTACGGAATAATTCGAAATCCAGTGACCTGAGACCCGCCGCCGGCGTTGACTTCGATCGCGTAATCACTGGCCGCGAGTGGAGCGAGCGTCACATCCGCGACAATCCAGCGAATGCCGTCTGTGTCCGTGCGCTCGGTCACCTGAACAGGCACCTGCAACGTCTTGCCCGCACGGTCCAGCAGGCGCGCTGTCGCGCCGTTCGCGTTAGTGGCGAACTCCAGTCGCATGCGATCGCTTCGCTGAAAGCGCGGATCGGCGGTTTTGACATACTTCGGACCGGTCGATTGGCCACGGCGCCACATCACGGCTTCCCCGAGAGCGGAGGACTGCGCCGGAACGATCACCCTGGCCGTCTCGCTGACCATGCCATCGCCGCCGCGCAGGCGGATCCGAACGGCGTAATCGCCGGCCGCCAACGGGCCGTTTGTCGGAACACGGACGCTGAAGCCGGCCTCACCTGCCGGAACATCGATTGTGGTGGATCCGAACTGTTCGCCTGCGGCATCCAGAAGCAGCACTTCCGCGCGTCCGCCAGCCGACCATCCCGGCTCCCGCAGCATCCGGAAATCCAGCTCGCCAACGACCCACAACATCCCACCTGTCACTCCGCCCTGGGATTGAGTCCACACGGCAGGGCGCACCCGGAATGTCGACGGTGGGTTGACGGCGACAACCGAGTTGAGAGCTCTGGACACCGCTGCGGCAGCAGGATCGACAGCGGAGACGGCAGCGGCCGCCGCAACAACCTGCTCGGCTGTGCGAGCGCGGTATCCGCGGCGGGCGCGGACGCGCACGTCGGGTTGTTTGACCCGAACCGTGATCGTCCGGTAGCGTCCGTCAAGCTTGGCGTTGGTGGAGTAGTAACCAAATAGATAGTACGACGAGAGATCGTCGGCGATCCGCTTCAGCCCCTTCTCGATGTAGTTGGTGTCGATGATCGCCTCTCCGTCCGTGTCGACAGCAAGCGTCCTCAGGTTGTTATGTCGCGTTCTGAGCGTAGCCATGTCCTGCTGGATGGGGGGAGGATAGTCCGGCCCGATCGGCGCATCGAACGACGCCAGCCCGCGCGCGTACACCGGATAGAACGTCACGTTGCCGCGATTGGCATCTTCCGTAATCCGTCGGAATTGCACGTCGCTGTTCATGGCAGCGAGCGTATGAACGTCTGCCTCGCACTCGCGCCGGCGGGATTCCGTAAAAGGCCCGCGTTCCGACGGGGGCTTCACCGGAGGCTCGAATGCCCGCGGTGTGACCACTCCCATTCGGTTGCTGACCTGATCCGCGAGACGCGGGTTCGGCTGGTACAGCACCCAGCCCTCCGTTACCAGGACGACTGCCTTGCGTTCGTCGCGAAGGCCAGCCAGATGGGTCATCAGATCGTCCAGCGCATCGAGGGTCAGTTTCTCGCGGCGACGATTGATCACCTCCTGCAGCAACGGGTTCCCTCGCACGATTGGGTTCGTGCTCTGCTCGGGCGGAAGGCACTCCTCGTAAAGGATCTCTTTCGGGTCCTGCCCCGCAATGCGCGCGCGACGGCCCCACCACTCCTGGCTCACGATCTTCTCGATCACGTCGGTCTTGCGGCCGAGGGCGATGTCGCTCCCCGCCATTTCCGGCGTCATCAGCGCCACAAGATCATCCGGGCCTAGCACTCGATCCAGGAACGCGGAAAGCGGCTTCCGCATCATCGCCGAGCCTTCAAGCTGGGTGTGATAGGTGTCGAGAAAGATCACGAACACGCGGGAGCGGGGATCGCCCGCAGCCTCACGGCTGCCGCGCAACCCGTCTACTTCGACTCGCGTCGCTGGCGTTGTGGCGGACCGAACCACCACGTGCTCGAAGTCCTCTACTTTCTGGGGAACGCCGTCTTCGAGAACCTCGATGTCGGCCGCCTCCAGATTGTTGACTGGCTGCCCGTCACGCATGGCGTACATGTCCACGCGTACGTAGTTGGCGCCGGCACGGAAGGTGGGTTGACCGCGATCCTGCGCCGTCAAGGTGGCAACGGCGGCAAGGCACACAACGAAGACGAGTCGAGTACGCATAAGCCTCGACGGGGAGGGCTGGCTTGGGAAGTCTAAATCAAATCCCGATGTCCTGGGCAGCTGTTCACGCAGGACTTCGTCGTCTGAACCACGAGCGGACTTTTCGGATGATGACCGCTGCAAAGAGCACGATCAGGACGAGGAGCGCTACCGCAACCACAAGCGCGGCAATGGGATACTTCAGCGCCAGAAAGCCAAGCCCGACGACGAAGAGGTCCTCGCCAATGCTGAGAATCCAGTTCGAAAAGGGTTCCGGGCTGGCGTTAGCCGCCGCGCGAGTGCTGGTCTTCGTCAGGTGGCTTCCGGCCGCGACCGTGCCGCCGAGGATCGCGATGAGTGCCTCGACGGTCGGCGACGCATCGCCGAGCGTCGTGACGGCGATCAACGCGCCACCAATTGGCCGAACCGCGGTGTGAATCACGTCCCACAGCGAGTCGACATACGGGATCTTGTCCGCAAAGAACTCGATCAGGTACATCACCACCGCCACGCCGATGACGATGTCGCTGTTGAACGCCTGGAATTGAGGCGGCAGGCTGACCCAGCCATAGCGGGATGCCAGTCCCAGGATCGCCACCGTCGCATACAGGTTGACGCCCGCGGCAAATGAGAACCCGAGTGTGCGCCCGAGCGTGATCAGGTCCATATCGGACCCTCACGAAGCAATTTCGCGACCTCACCCCGAACCAGAGCAATCAGTTCATCGCGATCGTCCAGTGTCAGGCCCGTTGTCGGCACAGGCTTGCCGATTCTCACATTGACTTTGACGGGTCTGACGATGGGACTCCCCTTCCGCATCGCCGCGCGGCCTCCGCTGATGGCAACCGGAACGATCGGCACCTGCGCCTGGATCGCCATGATGAACCCTCCCTTCTTGAACGGCAGGAGGTCTCCCGTGCGGCTGCGTGTGCCTTCCGGGAAGATCAGGAATGAATTGCCGGCCTTCAGCGATTCTGCTCCCCTGGCAATCGAGCGCATCGCGCTTTCGCGGTCGTGGCGCTCGATCGGAACGAAGCCGCCGACGTCGAACACCGTGCCCATGATCGGGAACTTATGGAGTTCCGCCTTGTAGAGGATGTGAAGCCGGCGATGCAGAGCTTTGAACAGTACCGGCGGATCGACGTTGCTCTCGTGATTCGAGCAGAACACCACCGCCGTTCGCGGAACGTTTTCCCGGCCGCTCACGCGATAGCGGATACCAGCCAGCGCAAGCGCCAGCGTCGCCCCGAAGTGCCCCAGGCCCCACATCGCGCCGCGCCATTTGAACGCCACACCGAGCAACAGCGCCAACGGGGCCGCTACGGCGATGTAGGCCAGAATCAGGATATAGGCGATTAGAGAACGAGCGGCAGCGACGGCGGTCATTGGAGACTACGGAAGATAACTCCCAACGCCCAACTTCCAGTTCCCAAAGTGCTTCGGCTCTTCGCGGCCTTCATCGTTCCGTCTGGAAATTGGGCGTTGGGAATTGGGAGTTTCTGTACAAAAAAACCGCCCGGAGGGGCGAGCTCCGGGCGGGGGCGAAGAAGGCAGAGATCTACGAACGACGTCTACGAAGCGCGCGCCGCGCGGCGCTGTTGGGGAACCACGGGCACAACCGCCGCTTTCACCGGCTTGGCCACCTTCGCGCGCGCCGTTGCACGCGCCAGGTTCCGCGCCTTGACCATGAAGCACCGTTCGAGCGCACGATCGACCTCAGCCTCGACTTCAAGCGCCTTCTGACGCATCACTTCGGAAATCTCCGAGATGATGAGCGCCTTGGCGCGATCGAGCATCCGCTTTTCGCGGAAGGACAGGCTCTTCGACTTGCTCAGGAACGTCAGGCTCTTGAGCACGTCGGCCATGTCGTAGATCGACCCGGTCCTCATCTTGTCCGAGTTGTCCTTGAATCGTCCCTTCCAGTTTTGATGGTTATCGATCTTCCCGTCGCTCAGGAGGTCGAAAATGCGATTGACCTCTTCGTCGGTGATCGCCTTGCGAAGCCCGACGCCATCAACATTGGCGACAGGCACCAGCACGGTCGTATCGTTCGCGACGATGCGCAGGTGGAAAAAACCGCAAGTAGTACCAAGAATTGTCTTCTCTTCGATCCGTTCGACGATACCGAGCCCATGGTTCGGGTAGATGACCTTGTCGCCGACCTGGAATGTCACGTTTCCCCCGTAGCGGAATGTGGTGGTAGGACCGGACTTGCGTCCGTTCGCTGCGGTTGAAGCGGCTCGCCTGGACTCGAAGACCGCCGGTTGCAGCACCCACAAGTATAGCCCACTTGCCCCAGCGACTCAACGCGAAATGGCCGAAAAACCATTGTTTTCGGCACTTCGGAGTGACTGCCTGCCCGTTCGTCGTGAGCGTGCGGCTCCGCAGACACGATCACCAGCGCCGCTAAATTCTGGCTGGTGTGCGACTTGGCTGGAAGGCTCCGCCGTGGATGACTAAGAAAGCGGTTTGCGGGCAGCTCGTCCGTTAGGTCCGGGCGCGGGCCATCGCGAGTTCGACGATCTCTTCTATCAGCTGCGAATAGGTTCGGCCGGACTTCCTTGCTGCCATGGCAAACTCCGCGCGCGAGCTAAGCCACGGATTCGGGTTTACTTCAATCACCTGGACACGGCCGTCAGGCTGGAGACGCATATCGACGCGGCCGTAATCACGCAGTTCCAGAACCTGATACGCAGCGACCGCCGTCTGCTGCAATGCGAGAACGGTTTCTTCTGGGAGATCGGTGGCGACCGCAGACTTGGTATCGCGGTACGCCTTCGTTCCCTTTCCCCATTTCACTTCGGCTGCGGCAATTCGCGGCGTGCCGTCGGGCAGCTTCGACAGGTCGAGTTCCACAACCGGAAGCGCCTCCGGTTTGTCGTTGCCGAGGACGCCGACATACATTTCGCGTCCCTCGATGTATTCCTCGATCAGCACTGGCGAATCGAAATTGGCGTGGAGCCAGTCCATCCGCTCCATCAACTCACGGATCGACGTCACCACAGCGCTGAACTCAATGCCGATCGACCCATCTTCTCGTGCCGGCTTGACGATGACCGGGAACTGGAGGTCGTGGGAAAAGTCCAGTCGCCCCCGGAAACATTTGGCGAAAACGGGAGTGTGAATGCCGTGAAACGCGAAGATCTTCTTCGCGACGGCCTTGTCCTGCGCGAGCATCAACCCGTTGGCACCAGTGCCGGTGTAGTTACGGCCCAGCAGGTCCAGGTATGCCCCGATCTTGAAGTCCGCCGTGTCATCGTCGGCGAACGACTCGGCCAGGTTGAAAACCAGGTCGCAGTCTGCCTTGGCAAGTCCGAGCAGGCTCTTCTGCGTGCCATCGAGCTCGTACATGACCGGTTCGTGACCAAGCTTTGTCAGCGCTTCGGCGACTTCGTCTTCGACTTCCTTCTTGTCGAGCGTCCGGACGACGGGCGACTTTTCCGTGGAAGTCCCCTGCTCCTCCGTTTCGTCAACGAGGACGCGGTCGTACAGAACGACGATGCGCAACGAACCCATTCGGCTAATCGGTAGTTTGGAGTTGGTACTGTGTAGTAGACATCAATGCTCGAATTTTCCCCTCATCAAAAAATTCATGGCCAACGTCGTGGCCAACGCGGTGACTTCCACCAGGTAGCGCGGCTCTTCGCCCACTTCGCCCCACAACTTCATTCGCTCGCACGTGCGACAGATGGAATCTATTAAGCCATTGACGATGGGGCGCTTGACCCCCGTCCAGTACGTGATCTTCTCAACCAGATCGGACCGGTAGCGGCTGACGATGCCGGCCGCGGGGCGCGATTCCTTCCGCTTGCGCGCCAGGAAAATCTGCCCGAGATGCGCGTCCAGCGCTATGTCAATTCGGGCCTGACGCTCGTCGGCGGCCTGCTGGTAGAACTGCTCCACCGTGACACCGATGTCCTCGGGTGTGATGTCCACTTCGCCCGTCTTGACGATCGGCTCGACGTCCGCGAGCGCGCGCGCCACGCGCTCGACGTAGCGAAGCTTCTTGAGCGCCGGCCAGCCCTTGTACTGCCGGCGCCAGGGGCTGCGCGGGGTCAGCCAGACGGCGAATGTCTCGGCGAAATCCTCGTCAGGGTGTTTCTGGGCGTACCACCCTTCGATGTGACGCACGTATTCCCGGCTGAACGGGATCGGTTTGTAGTCGTCGCGGTAGGCCCTGAAGAACGGACCAAACAGGCGACGCCATTCCGGAGTGGTGTAGAGGCGGTACGCGTAGTTGAAGACATGGCCAGCCTCGTGGCGCATGTACATCATGATCTGGCGCTCGTTCTCGAGGGCGTCCACTTCCTTTTCGAGCTTCCGCAGCTTCGGATCGGCGAGATAGAACGGAATGCCCAGCACCGGCTGCTGATCCGGGCAACCCCACTCGTCGGTGAGGTAGCAGACCGGCCGGAACTTCTTGAAGCCGCGCCGTTCGAGCTCCTTGTAGAGTTGGCGGACGTAACCTTCGACCGGTGACCCCTCGACCCTGAGCCCCAGTTCGCTGACCTTTTTCCCGAGGACCCCACGAATCTCGGGGTCCAACGCCTCGAATCTGACCACGCGCGGACTACGACCGCCTTTCCTGCATCAGCGCGTGCGGTCGCGGACCGGCATGGCAATCTGCCCGATCGACGAAACGTGCGGTGTCTGCCACGCCGGTCATCTTAGTCTCGATCTACGATTCGTCGCGGCTGCTGTCTTCGTCGGTGTGACGCCGGGAACGATCCCAGTCGCCGCGTGCCTGATCGCGGTTCGGATTGCGGTATTGCGGTGTGGTGTGCTCCTGGACGATCTCGGAACCGATATCGCCAAGCACTTCGCGTCGGACTTGCTGATCCTTCTTGAGATCTCTGCTTTCGCCTCGTCTCCGATCAGCCATTTACTGCCTCCCTGTGGATACTCGTAACGCACTCCGTGAGGAGTGCCACTTGTGATCATAATGGCCGAAATGCCACCGTCGTACGAACAGCTGGGACTCTTCTACCTCGGCCGCCGGTTCGACCTGAGCGGTGGCACGCGGCTTCCCGATCCGGTCCTCTATGACTCCCGCGATCTGGTGACACATGCCGTCTGCATAGGCATGACGGGCAGCGGTAAGACAGGCCTCGGTATCGGTCTCATTGAAGAGGCGGCGATTGATCAGATCCCGGTACTCGCAATCGACCCCAAGGGCGACCTTTCGAATCTGCTGCTGACGTTTCCCAATCTCGCGCCATCAGATTTCGCGCCATGGGTCGACGAGCGGCAGGCGCAGGCGCAACAGATGACGCGCGAGGCGGCCGCCGAGCAAATTGCCGCGCAGTGGAAGCACGGACTCGCGGAGTGGGATCAGGACGGGACGCGCATCGCGCGTCTGCGGTCGGCTGTTGACGTCCGCGTCTATACGCCCGGCAGCCGCGCCGGCGTGCCGCTCTCCGTGCTCAAGTCACTACGCGTCGGCGCTGAAGACCCGGAAGATGCAGCAGCGCGCGCGACGACGGTGGCGGCCAGCCTGCTCTCCCTTGCCGGCATCGACGATGCCGGACCGCACAGCCGCGAGCACGCACTGGTGGCCGCCCTGCTGACTCACGGCGAGGGGCAGGCCGACCTGCCGCGACTGGTCGAACAGATCCTGCGGCCACCGTTCGATCGCGTCGGCGTGATGGATCTCGAAACGTTCTTCCCGGCGCGCGATCGACAGGCGCTCGCGTTGCGATTCAACAGCGTCCTCGCAACGCCCGGATTCGACGTCTGGACCACGGGTGAACCGCCGGATCTGTCGGCGATGCTGTTCACGCCCGAAGGCAAGCCGCGCATTGCCATCGTCTCCGTGGCCCACCTGGAAGACGCGCAACGCATGATGGCGGTTTCGCTCGTACTGAATGCCGCGCTCGAGTGGACGCGAAAACAAAGCGGCAGCTCCTCGCTCAGAGCGCTCCTCTACATGGACGAAGTGTTCGGCTACCTGCCGCCGGTGGCGAATCCACCGTCGAAGCTGCCGTTGCTGACGCTCTTGAAGCAGGCCCGCGCGTCCGGCGTCGGCGTCATGCTCGCCACGCAGAATCCGGTCGATCTCGATTACAAAGCCCTCTCGAACACCGGCACGTGGTTCCTGGGCAAGCTGCAGACGGAACGTGACAAATCACGAGTCCTCGACGGCCTGGAGGGCGTGTCGAGCTCGTGGACGCGTGAGCAGCTCGATCAGACGCTGTCGGGCCTCCGGAGTCGCGTCTTCCTGATGCACAACGTTCACGAAAAGGAGCCGGTCACGTTCGAGACGCGGTGGACGCTCTCATATCTGCGCGGACCACTCACGCGAGACGAGTTACGGAAGGCCATCGGCAGCCCGGCATCCCCAACGCACCGCGCGCCGGAACCAATCGCAGCGGCCTCGTCCGCACCGGCCCCAGCAGCCGACAAGCCCGTGCTACCAACCGGCATCAACGAATATTTCGTTCCGACTGCGGCCCCGTCCTATGAGCCGGTGCTGTACGGCAGCGCCCGCGTCCAGTACACGGACACGAAGCGCGGGATCGACGTCACGACCGCTCTGCAAGCCGTCACTCCGATCACCGACAACGCCGTCGCCGTCGATTGGGACCGGGCCTCATCGACGGACATAGCGCCCGACGCGCTGTCGAAGACGCCGGCCACTCCCGCCGCGCGATTCGGGATCCTGCCGGCTGCCGCCCGCAACCCGAAGAACTACACGGAGTGGGCCGATGACTTCGAGCAGTGGGTCGTGCGGACGAAGCCGCTGCGTCTGTTCGCGGCGCCCACTCACAAACTGAGCTCCACACCCGGAGAAACCGAGGCGGAGTTTGCGGCACGCGTACAGCACGCCATCCGTGAGAAACGCGACGCTGCAGTGGAAACGCTACGGGCGAAATACGCACCACGTGTGACCCGCGCGACGGAGAAGATGCGTCGCTTGCAGGATTCTGTCGCCCGCGAAGAGCAGCAAGCGTCGCAACAGAAGCTACAGACCGCCGTTTCGTTCGGGGCCACGCTGTTGGGTGCCGTTCTGGGCCGGAAGGCAGTGTCGATGTCCACACTGGGACGCGCAACTACCGCGGCCCGCGGGGTCAGCCGGTCGATGAAAGAGGCCGGAGACATCGCGCAGGCCCAGGAACGCCAGCACGAAGCGGAAGCAGAGCTGAAAGCGATCGAAGCGGAGCTGGAGCGCGAGGTGCAGGAGCTGCAAAGCGCCGCGCCCGAGGCCGCGATCGAAAGCACGGAGATCAAGGCGAAGAAGGCTGGAGTGGATGTGAGGCTGGTGGCGCTGGTGTGGAAACCATCGGGTTCGTAGTGTCCGCCCTTCAGGCGGACTGGGGGTCCGGCTAAAGCCGGACTCTACGGGCTTCCATTCAGCCACTTCTCCCAGGCTTTCGAGTTGAACGGACGTCCGAGGAATTCAGTGACGAGATCGGCCGCGGTCTTCGAGCTGCCAGGCAGGAAGATCGTCTCGCGGTACTTGCGCGCGATGCCGGGCTGCGTGAGATCGCGTCCCTCGAACTTGCTGAACAGATCCTTGCCGATCACCAGCGACCACATGTAGGTGTAGTACGCGCTGGCGTAACCGGCTTGCCCGATATGTGGGAACGAGGCCTGCCGTGCGGTGCCGTCAATGAACGGGATGTCGACGTATCGCGCCTGAATGTCCTTCCACAGCGCGGTCTGATCGACGGTGGCCGGATCGCGGTCGTGATACGAGAGCGACACGCGAGCCAATACCATCTGCTGCGCCACCTCGAGACCCTGCCCGAACTCACTGGCGCGGCGCATCTGTTGGACGAGCGTCGCCGGAATCGGTTCTCCCGTCTGGTAATGTCTTGCAAACGTCGCCAGGGTCTTCGGATCCCACACCCATTCTTCGAGCATCTGCGACGGCGCTTCGGTGAAGTCGCGCTCCATCAAAATGCTGCTCAGCCCGTACCAGGGCTGGTGACCGCCGGACAACCGGTGCACCACATGGCCAAACTCGTGGAAGAGCGTCCGCACCTCGTCGTGCGTCATCAGGCCGGGATCGCCGGGTTGATTGCCAGGCAGACTCGCCGCCAGCACGACTTCCGGAACCAGCCTGCCCTCGCGTCCGGCGCGGACCGTGAACGTCGTGGCGCCGCTGGCGGTCTTGTTCATGCGCGGGTGCAGGTCGAGATAAATGCGACCGACCATCCGATCGCCGTCGTGCATCTCGTAGACGCGAACGGACGGATGCCACACAGGAACGTCGGTGACCTGCTTGTAGGTCAGTCCGAAGATCGTGCTGGTCACACGGAGCACCCCCTCGAGAACCCGGTCGAAGGGGAAGTACGGGCGCACGCGCTGCGAGTCGAAGTCGAAGTTGGACCGCCGCACCAGCTCTGAGTAGTAGAGGCGATCCCACGGTTCCAGCGGGCTCGCCGGCACATCCTGCTCTTTGCGCCGCGTCAACTCGGCGAGCTCTCGTGTCGCGCGCGGGCGAGCGGCGTTGACCACACGATCGATGAACCACGAGACCACCTTCTCGTCCCCGGCCATCCGGACCTGCGTGTCATAGGCCGCCCAGTTCCGGTAGCCAAGCAGCGCCGCGATCTCGCCGCGCGTCCGCAGGATCCGATCGAGGACCGCGATGTTCTCGGGAGCGGCAACGTTGTAGGTGGCGACGAGCATGCGGCGCCGCAGCTCGCTGTTCTTCGCATACATCAGCACCGGCCGCGAATCCACGGCACTCGTCGTCACAGTGACGGCTCCGGAGGCATCGGCGGGATGGCGTGCGATGAAGTCGGCGGGCAAGCCGTCCAGATCAGCCAGCTTGACGTCGGACACCTTGCGCGAGCCCTCGCGGATGTTGCGGGAGAACTCGTTCATCGCCTGCGTCAGCCGGTCGCGAAGCTCCTTCAGCTGAGCGCGCGTTGCGTCGGACTTGTCGACGCCAGCCCTGGCGAAGTCGCGCAGCTCGCGCGTCACGTAAAAGCGCGTACCGGCATCGGCCCGGCGCAGATCGATCGCGTTCAACGCCGCGAAGACGTCGGTGCGAAGAGGGATCTCGTCGAGGAATGCGCTGACGGTTCGATCGAGGTCCTCCGCCATCTCGCGCGTGGCGGGGTCGGGGTGCAGCTCCGCCATGATCCCGACCTGTCCGGACGCGGTAAACAGCTCGTCGAGCAGTTCGTCATACGGCGCCAGCGTGTTCGCGACCGTACGGGCACCCGTCACCGCGAGCATGGCGTCGAGCAGCGTGCGCGCTCGCGTCAGACGTGCATCGACGACGCGCTTGAGCGACGCGGCGTCGGTGACGCCGTCGGTGAACGGTGTGGTGGCGGCCTTCTGAGCGGAGGCCCGAGGGCTAAGGCCTAAGGCCGCAGTAAGGACAAAGGCGGCGACTGCTACGCGGAGCACTCGCCGTCCATCACCTCAGGGTTGAACGCCTGGTTCTCACCGAGGTCGATCAGATCCTGTTCCCCGACCTCGTTCGGCAGCAGCTGCGCCAGGTCTTTCAGCGCATCGGTCGACATCGATGGAGGTACACGACGGAAGAAGGCGCCGAGCTCTTCGTCGCCGTCGCGATGATCGCGGTAGAGGGCCAGCAGCCGGTCGACGGCCTCCGTCAGCCGATGCACGGGCACTTTCGACACGACCTTGCCGAAGTGCGCCACGCCTTCGTCGGAACAACCGCCGCCAACCAGCACGAAGTACTGCGGCACGGCGCGCCCCGCGACTTTACGCACGCTGCCCTGGAAGCCGATGGAACCGATGTGATGCTGGCCGCAGCCGTTCGGGCAGCCGCTGATCTTGATGTGCCCTGACGAGACCATGTCCACCACTTCAGGACGCGCACTCAGGTGCTCTGTCAGCACCTGGCCCAAGCCGCGCGACTGCGTGACCGCGAGGCGGCAGCTCTCCGCGCCCGGGCAGCTGACGACGTCACTCAGACGGCCGGCATCCGGAGCGCCGAGACCCGCGGCGACCAGCCTGTCATAAAACGGCTGAACGGACGCGGTTCGCACCCAGCGGAACAACACGTTCTGATCGACGGTGAGACGCATCGCGCCATCCGAGTAGGCATCCGCAAGATCGGCCAGCACGCGCATCTGACCGGCCGTGAAATCTCCAAGCGGCAGACGCGCGACGACATGGCAGTAGCCGTTCTGCCGCTGCCTGCTGACGTTCGCCTGCATCCAGCGCAGATAGGTGTCCGCCAGCGGCGCCAGCTTGACGGCTCCCGGCACGATGCCCGGGCCGGTAAGCGGCGTGGCCGCTGCCACCGCGACGGCCTGCAACGTGGGCGGCTCCGCCGGCGTCCACGAGGGCTCGGGCTCCGGCTGCACGGCGTCCGGATCGAACGACAGACGGGCTCCGCCTTCGCGACGGAACTCCTCGAGGCACTCCTCGAAGCGCGCGCGGAAGCCGTCCCAGCCGAGCGTCTTCACCGTGAACTTCAGACGATTCCGCTGCCGATGCTCGTAGTCCCCGAAGCGGTGGAATACACGGACGACCGCTTCCGCGACCTCCAGCATCTCTTCCACCGGCAGGAATTCGTAGAGCACATATCCGGACACGGGCAGGATCGACGTGCCTCCGGCAACGGTGAAGCGGAAACCCTTGCGACCGTCCTGAATACGAGCGCGCAAGCCGATGTCGTTGATCGAGGCAAAAGCGTGATCGGTACGGCAGCCTTCGAACGCGATCTTGAACTTGCGCGGCAGCACTCCGCTGAGCGGATGGCGCAGGAAGTACCGCGTCATCGCTTCGGCGTACGGCGTCGGATCGAAGATCTCGTCCTCCGAAGTTCCGGCGTAGGGGCAGCCGGTGATGTTGCGGACCGAGTTCCCGCACGCCTCCCTGGTCGTCAGGCCCTCTTCGGCAAGCTCGCGCATCGCGCTCTCGCAGACGGCAAGCGGAACGAAGTGGAACTGGATGTTCTGTCTGGTGGTGACGTGACAGAAGCCGCGGGAGTATCTGGACGCCACGCCGGCGAGCGCGCGCATCTGCGACGAGGTCACGATCCCCTGCGGGATCTTGATCCGCAGCATCTGAACGTTGTCCTGACGCTGACCGTAGGTGCCGCGCACGAGACGGAAGCGGCGCCACTCTTCAGGCGCAATCTCGCCGCGCTCGTACTTGCCAAGCATGTCGACGAACTCGTCGATGTCGTGCTGCTTCGCGAAGTCGAGCCGCGGCCGTCCGAAGGTCATTGGGTTTTCTACTACCGCCATAGCATCCTCACACCACCAAACCGCCAGAATGAACCACGAAGGACACGAAGGTCACGAAGATGAAGTCTTCGTGGCCCTTGCGTCGTGTTCTTCGTGCTCTTCATGGTTCACCCTCTTGTCTTTGCTGGCCGCTTCGAGCGCTTCCCGAATCTGAACGACTTCTCCGACCACGAGCACGCCGGGAACACCCTCCGGTGGCGTGGCCGTTCCGACGTCCTGCAAACGCCCAGTCCACGTCCATTCATCCTTCGTGGCGGCGCCACAGACCAGCGCCGCACGCGAATCCGCCGCCCAGCCATGTGCCTGCAACCGCTGCGCGATCACCTCGCGAACCGCCACGCCCATCATCACCACCAGCGTGATGCTGTTCGGCCGCACCGCGTTCAGTGCGGCATCGAACGTTTCACCGGCATGCCCGGCAATCACGAGGAAGCCGGACGACAGGCCACGATGCGTCACCGGGATGCCGGCCAGCTCCGGCGCCGCGACAGCCGTTGTCACGCCGGGCACCACCTCACAGGGTATCCCCGCACGGGCCAACTCCAGCGCCTCTTCGGCGCCGCGGCCGAAGACGAAAGGGTCGCCGCCCTTCAGCCGCACGACGCGCTTGCCTTCCCGCGCCGCACGGATCATCAGCCGGAAAATCGTCTCCTGCCGCACACTCGCACGGCCGGCGCGCTTGCCGACACAGAAGCATTGGGCGTTGGTCAGCGTGCGCAGCGCTTCAGCGTCGATCAGCGCGTCGTACAGCACGAGATCGGCTTCCTGAACGCGGCGCAGACCTCTGACCGTCCACAGCTCGACGTCGCCGGGACCGGCCCCCACCAACGACACGCGGCCGGTCGCCGGGCGATCAATTCCCAACGCCCAACTCCCAACTCCCAAACAGACCTGTTCCCACCTGGGAGTTGGGAATTGGCCGTTGGAAGTTGATCTTCATTTCTTCTCGTACAGACTGTTCAACGCTTCCAGCAGCATCGGGCGGCGTCGCTCCATCGGAACACCGGCCTCTTTCCAGAAGGCACGAGCCCGATCCGCGGTCTCCATCCAGCGGTCGATGTCCTGAGGAAGCCAGGCATCCAGGCCTTCCCTCAGCAACCCCGCAAGTGCCGGCGCCCGTCCGCCGGTCGATATCGCGATCGTCACATCGTCCCGCCTGACGATGCCGCCCAGGTACGCGGTGGCGTGGGCCGGATCATCGACGGCGTTGACGAACAACCCTCTCGGCTCGGCGGCCGCCTGCACGGCGCGGTTCACGTCCGGCGGCGCCGCGGCAACAACCCACCACACGCCGTCGAGATCAGCGGCCTCGAACTGGCGACGATGAAGAGTGACGCCCGGCTTTTCAAGTGCCGGGTTGATCTCCGGTGCCACGACAGTCACCGCTGCTTTGGCCGCGAGCAGTCCTGCCAGCTTCGCCGCCGCCACCGTGCCGCCGCCAACCAGGAGGACTCGCTTGCCGGCCAGCTTCAGGAAAACTGGGTAGAGCACGGCCCACCAACTTACCAACTACGAACTACGAACTAACAACTACCAACTAGCTAACTACCAACTAGCCAACTAGCCAACCGCCGTCACGGCTTGAGGCGCGACTCTCTCGAAATCCGCGAGGCTCCGTCCAATCCGTATGGGCGCGTCGACGCGGCCGGCCATCACCTCCGCCGTCTTGTAACCGTTACCGGTGACGCAGATGACCACCGACTCCGACGGCTTGATCGCGCCGCGCTGAATCAGCGCACGCGTTGCCGCGACCGTCGTGCCGCCGGCCGGCTCTGTGAAGATTCCTTCAGTGCTGGCAAGCAACTGGATGGCGTCGAGGATCTCCTCGTCACTCACCATTGCGCCGCTGCCACCGGTCTCGTTCACCACTTTGACGACCTGGAACCCATCCGCCGGATTGCCGATCGCCAGCGACTTCGCAATCGTGTTCGGCTTGACCGGATCGGGGAACTCGAGCCCCTGCTCGAGCGCGCGGATGACAGGCGCTGACCCCGCTGGCTGCGCTGCGTGAATCTTGGGAAGCTTGCCGCTCACCAGGCCCACTTCTTTCATCTCGCGCAGACCCTTGTGGATGCGCGGCAGCAACGTCCCGCCGGCGACCGGCGACACGATGTGATCCGGATAACGCCAGCCGAGCTGCTCGACGATCTCGAACCCCATCGTCTTCGCGCCTTCAGCGTAGTAGCTGCGAAGGTTGATGTTGGCGAAGCCCCACTTGTACTGATCCGCAATCTGCGTGCAGAGCCGGTTCACGTCGTCGTAGTTGCCTTCGACGGCGACGACCGTCGGCTTGTAGATTGCGGCGCCCAGCACCTTGTTCGGCTCGAGGTCATGCGGAATGAAGACGAAGCATGGCAGACCGAGTCGGGCGGCATGCGCCGCAACACTGCCGGCCAGGTTGCCGGTCGACGCGCAGCCAAATACCGGAAATCCGAGCTCAACGCAACGCGTCGCCGCCACCGAGACAACGCGGTCCTTGTACGAGAACGTCGGATGATTCACCGAGTCGTCTTTGACGAACACTTCGGCAACTCCGAGCGCACGCGCGAGACGCTCCGCGCGCACGAGCGGGGTGAAGCCGGAGTAGAACCCCGTCTTCGGTTCCTCGACCGGCAGCAGCTCGCGGTAGCGCCAGAGCGATTTCGGACGGGACTCGATCAGATCACGGCTGATGGCGCTGCGGATGGCGGCGTAGTCGTAGGTCACTTCGAGAGGTCCAAGACATTCACAGACCCAGGACGCCTCGGCCGCGTAACGCTTGCCGCACAGATGACACGTCAGTCCCGTTACGAACTCCATTACGCTCTCCCACGCGCAGACGCAGCCGCATCCGCCACTCGATTCGATCCTTCCGGCTCCGCGTTCGACGCGCCCTCGTGCACCGCCAGGACGCGGACCGTTGCGTCAACGCCCGCGCGCCCGTACATCGCCTTCATGAGCCGCTCGACCCTGGGCGCCGTCTTCACACGCGCGATTGCCGCGACGGACGGTCCGGCGCCGGAGAGGAATGCTCCGAGCACATCGGGCTCATCCAGAGCCATCGCGTCTTCCAGCAGAGGCACGAGCGACGCACGCGCGGGCTGGTGCCAGCGGTCCTTTACCGCCTCGCGGATCCGGTCGTATTGACGGTGCTGCAACGCATGAACAAGCGACAACACGCGCTGCAAGTTGAAAATCGCGTCCGCCCGCGGCATCTGGTTCGGTAGAACCCCGCGCGCCTTAGCCGTGGCCAACCCGATCGCCGGTGTTGCAACGACCAGACACAGGTCGTCCGGCCACGCCCAGCGCAAGGCAAGGGGATCAGCGCCCTTCACGTCCAGCACGGAGTTCAATCCACCGAAGAGTGCCGGCGCAGCGTTATCTGCGTGCCCCTCGACCTCGGTAGCAGCCCCGAGCAGAACCGAATCCTCCACCGGGCCGGTCACCCGCTCGAATACGCGCAGGCCGGCGACCGTCGCGGCGGCACTGCTGCCCAATCCCGCCGCCATCGGTACATCGCTCGTCACCTCGACAAAGACCGTCGGGGCTGATCTTCCTGTCCGCGCGGCGATTACGTCGAATGCCCTCTCCAGAGCGTTCGCGCCGTCGACGGGCGGAGTGCTCTTCGTCACCACCAGCTTCGCCCCACCATCGTCGTGAACGTCGGTGATCCTGGCTCGAAGGTAGAGCTGAACCGCCACACCGAGCGTATCGAATCCACCGCCCAGATTGGCGACCGAGCCGGGGACCCTCACCTCACGTCCGAGGGGTGTGCTGCCGGTCTTAAGTGACACGAAACAAAAATGATATCACTATGGAGTTGTGAGCAGCCCATTCACCGTCGGGATCATTCAGGACCACGCTGGGGCCGATTCGGCGGCCAATTTGGCTCGTGCGGAGCAGCTCGTCCGGAAGGCCGCCGGGCGCGGGGCCCAGATCATCTGCCTCAAGGAACTCTTCAACTCCCCCTACTTCTGTAAGTCGCAGCAGTCTGACCGCTTCGACCTGGCGGAGCCGATTCCAGGCCCGACGACCGACGCGATGCAGAAGCTGGCTCGCGAGCTGGCGGTGGTGCTGATCGTCCCGCTGTTCGAGAAGCAGGCCGCAGGGGTCTACCGGAATTCAGCCGCGGTCATCGACGCCGATGGCTCGATGCTCGGCATCTACCGGAAGATGCACATTCCGGACGACCCGCTCTTCAACGAGAAGTACTACTTCACGCCTGGCGACGGGCATCTCGACTACCACGGCGAGCGGCCCGGCGAGGCAAACGGGTTCAAGGTCTGGAAGACACGGTACGCCACGATCGGCGTTTTGATCTGCTGGGATCAGTGGTATCCCGAGGCCGCGCGCATCACCACGCTGCTCGGCGCGCAGGTCCTCTTCTATCCCACCGCGATCGGCTGGCACCCCGCCGAGAAGGACGAATGGGGGCGCGCGCAGGTCGAGGCGTGGCGGACGATTCAGCGAAGCCACGCCATTGCCAACGGCGTCTACGTCGCGTCGCCCAACCGCGTCGGCCACGAAGAGGAGCCGGGAACAAACGGCATCACGTTCTTCGGCCATTCCTTCATCGCCGATCCGTTCGGACGCACTGTCGCCGAGGCGGGAGAATCGGAGGAGATCCTGATCGCTCAATGCGATCCCGCATTGATCGAGACCATCCGCCGCAACTGGCCGTTTCTCCGCGACCGGCGGGTCGATGCCTACGGCGCGATCCTCAATCGCTACCTCGGATGATCAGCAGTTCACATTTCCCGGTGCTCGGTGCCCGGTTCGTGTTCAGGTTCGGTTCGGGGTTCAGGTTCAGGGTGCCTGGGCGGCTCGGCGAACTTCGAACCAGGACACCGAACGATGAACCGAACTCAGAACACGAACCGAGAACGGAGAACATGGAAGCGTGAACAGCCACATGTTCAGGTTCCGAATGCCCGCCGAATGGGAGCCGCATCGAGCCACATGGATCTCCTGGCCGCACCACGAGCCCGACTGGCCGGGGAAGCTCGGGCCGATCCCCTGGGTCTATGCGGAGATTGCGCGCGTGCTCTCGGCGCACGAGCAGGTCGAGATCCTTTGCCAGTCCGACGAAGTACGGGCGGCGGCGCAGGCGGTCCTGGCCTCGCATGGAGTCGCGGCGGATCGTCTACGGCTTCATCTCGTGGCCACGGACCGGGTCTGGCTTCGCGACTCGGCGCCGACCGCCGTTCATGACGACGCTGGCAAAGTGGTGCTCGTCGACTGGGTGTTCAATGGCTGGGCGAAGTACGACAACTGGAAGCTGGACGTCGCCGTCGGACCGGCGATTGCGCGGATCACCGGCCTGCCAACGGAACAGCCCCAGCGTCCTGATGGCCGGGGGCGGGTTGTTCTCGAGGGCGGCGGCATCGAGGTCAACGGCGAGGGACTTCTTCTGGTCACCGAAGAGTGGCTGCTGAGCGACACGCAGGTCCGCAATCCCGGGCTCACGCGGACGGACTACGAACGCGTGTTCGCAGACTGGCTCGGCATCCGGCAGACGATCTGGCTGGGCGAGGGGTGCGTCGGGGACGACACGCACGGGCACGTCGACGACATCGCACGCTTCGTGAGCCGAGACACAGTCGTGCTGGCGGTCGAGGAGGATCCCGCCGACGAGAATCATGCGCGATCGATCGACAACGTTCGCCGCCTCGAGCTCGCGAGCCAGTCAGGCGACGACGCTAGTCGTCTCCGCATCGTAAAGCTGCCGTTCCCACGGCCGGTCACCATGAACGGCGAACGGCTTCCAGCCAGCTACGCGAATTTCTACATCGCCAACGGCGTGATACTCGTGCCTACATTCAACGACGCAAACGATCGAATCGCGCTGAACACGCTGGCCGAGCTGATGCCGTCACATCGCGTGATCGGCATTCACGCGGTCGATCTGGTGTGGGGGCTTGGCACTCTGCATTGCCTGACGCAGCAGGAGCCGCTGGCAAGAACTTAACGGGGCCTAAAGTGCCTAAGGTGCCTGGGGTGCGGTACGGTGCCTGGGGTGCGGTACGGTGCCTGGGGTGCGGTTTCGGGTGCGCGAGGTGCCGGGGCTGGTGGCGGTGATTTAGCAATTTCTGCGTACTCGAACTTGAGTTCGCGCTGATTTTTTTCCATCACTCCACGCGTGCCAAGACCACCCACCTCAGGCAACGTGGGCCCCTTAGGCCACCCAGGCACCCGAGGCGCCTTAGGCAGGCACCTTAGGCACCTTAGGCACCCTAGGCACTCTTAGGCACCTTTAATCCTGAGGCGCACTGTTTGCAGCCCGCCGGCCGTGCCCGGATTCCGCTCGTTCAGGGACTTTGCCGCGTGGCAACTTGCGTACGCGCTCCGCCGTGCGGTTCGCCCTCTCTGTCATCGCGCACTGCAAGATAAGGACTTCAAGCTGCAAAACCAGATCAGGGAAGCGGCGCGATCAGCGACCCGAAATATCGCGGAGGGGTTCGGTCGCTTCACGCATGGAGACTTCGCTCGGTTCGTACGAATCGCGAAGGCGTCCGAAGTAGAGCTGCTCGATCACTTTAATGAAGCGTTCGATTCCGGGTACCTGAGCGAGACCGAGCGGCGAGAACTTGAATATGCGGCCCGAAAAGCCATTAAGGCCGCCAACGGCTTGATTCGTTACCTCGAATCAACACCCGATCCTCCAGCACCCAGGCACATCAGGCACCCTTAGGCACCCCAGGCACCTCTAGGCACCCCAGGCACCCTTAGGCACCCCAGGCACCCTTAGGCACCCCTACATAGCCACCCGGGTCACCGTCCTCGCAACGCAAGGCCGACCGCGACGGTCGCGCCGGGCATGCTCACACCGGCGATCTCCTGATACTCCCGGTCGAGGAGATTCGATCCCTCAACAAACAAATCGGCCAGCCGACCGATGCGCTTGCTGACACGTGCATCGAGCAGAACGTAGTCGCTGGTACCCGCAGGACGCGAACGGCGGCGGTATTCGATTCGAGGGGCGACGCTGAACGCGCCCGGCAATGGCAGGAGTCCCGCGGCGGTGAATGACCGCGGCGCGTAGTCGAGGACGTACTTCGAGAGCTGAGTCACCGCAGCCGCATCGAGGTCCACGCCGGTGAACTGCGCGCTCACGAACGCGCCGCGCGCAAACGTCTTCTGGACCCCGAGCTCGAAGCCGCGCGTATCGACGTCTCTCACGTTGTAGGTCTGCCACCGGTCCGTCACCGTCGGGCGCAGCCAGTCGATGACGTCTGAATCCGCACGGCCGAAGAAGGTCGCCTGCACCATCCAGCCGTCGCGAAGGAACACGTCGGCGCCGCCCTCCCCTGCCCACGCCGTTTCAGGTCCAACGTCAGCCCGAGCCAGGTTGGCCGGATCGGAATAGAAGCGCTCGGTGAAGGTCGGCACGCGGAACGCCCTGGCGGCGGATGCACGCAGTCGAACGGCGTCGCTCACCCACCAGCCGATCCCTGCCGAAGGATTCCACGAGGCGCCGAACTGGGTATACCGGTCGACGCGCACCGCCCCGTCCACCTGCACGCGGCGGCCTATTGTCTGACGCCATTCTCCGAACGCGCTGACGCGACCGAGATCGTGGTCGCCGAGGTTGGTGGAGCGGATCCAGTCGCCTCCGCTTTCGACGCCAAGCGTAACGGCGCCAGTACCGACACTCCGCGATGCGGCAACCTCGCCAAGCACCGCGTGCGTGCGATGCCGGTTGTCGGACAGCTGCGGCTGCAGCTGATTGAAGATGAAATGATCGCCATGCGTGCGGTACGAGCCGCGCGCCGTGAAGGCCCAACCCGCACGGGTGCCGAACTGGTGATCACCGCTGAACAGCGTCTGATTCGTCCACTCCCGGGATGGCGCATTTCCGCCATAGAAATTGTTCGCGCCGAACTCCTTGCGCAGGAATGCGAAGGACACGCTCGACTTCTCGCCGACAGACGTGCGGCCGCGCGCGATCACACTGGCGTAGTCCCGGTCGTACATGAATCCGGACGAGCGCTCGGATGCCACTCCAAATGTCTGGCGCAGGGCGCCCTGCTGGAATCCCGCTTCGCCGCGCCCAGTCGCCAGGCCGAAGCTGCCGCCCTGCACCAGCAATGTCGGCCGCTCAACGTTCCGGCGCGTGATCACGTTCACGGTTCCGCCAAACGCGTCCGCCCCGAACACGGCGGAACCCGGTCCGTGCAGGATCTCAATCCGTTCCACATCGTCGAGCGCCACGGGAATATCGCCGTTGTGATGGCCCGACTGGGCGTCGTTCAGACGTACGCCGTCCACCAGCACGAGCATCTGGCCAAAGTTGGCGCCGCGCACCGCGAAATCGGTCTGCACCCCGCGAACGCCACGCGCACGAACGTCGATGGATGCGCTCAACCGAAGCACGTCGGCGATCGAATGCGCCGGAAGCGCCTCGATCTGCTGGCGGGTGATCACGGTGAGCGTTCGCGTCACGGTCCCCATCTCGACGGGAGTGGTCGCGGCCGTGACGACCACCATCTGGCGGTACGGCTGCGGTGTCTGAGCGGCCGCTGTTGACGCCACCCCCGCGGCGATGACCAGAGTGAGAAGGCGTCGAGGAGATGTCGCAGTCGTCGGCATATGGCTGTATAGTCGCACCCTTATTAATAACCGGAGTCCATCGTGATCGACCAGCGCACCGGACCTGTCACGGCTTTTCTGCAACGCTTTCTCAACGTCCGGCGAGACGAGGTCGCGCCGCTTCTGGTGGCGGCGTTCTACTTCTTCTGTGTCCTCACGGCGATCGGCGTGATGCGTCCGGCCCGCGATGCCATCGGCATGCGCAGCGGGCTCGACAACATCCGGTGGCTCTTCATCGGCACGGCAGTCGTCACACTCGCCGTAAACCCGATGTTCGGATGGCTGGTGAGCCGCTTCCGGCGGCTGGTGTTCATCGCTGTTACGTATCTCTTCTTCGCGGCCAGCCTGGTCGGCTTCTACGTGCTCATCGCGATGGTGCCCGGCGCCGTGGGTGAAGTGAGCGGCCGCGTCTTCTACATCTGGTACAGCGTCTTCAACTTGTTCAGCACGATGCTCTTCTGGGCGCTCATGGCCGACCGCTTCTCGCTCGAGCAGAGCAAACGGCTGTTCGGGGCGATCGCCGTCGGAGGGACCGTCGGCGCCATCGTCGGGCCGGCGCTCGCGAGCATACTCGCACGCCCGCTTGGCGCGGCGGCGCTCCTGCTCGTTTCGGCGTCGTTCCTGTGCCTCGGGGTGGTCGCTGCCTGGCTGGTGACGCGACTGCAGCCTTCCGTGAAGGCAGAAGGCGCGCCGGCCTCGGCGGTTTCGCTCGATCGCGCAGTCATCGGTGGCAGCGCCTGGCAGGGAATCGGGCGCGTGCTGCAATCGCGCTATCTGTCGGGCATCTCGCTGTACGTGTTGCTGATGACGGTGGTGGCCACGTTTATTTACTTCACGCGCCTGAACATGGTGGCCGCGCTCGGACAGGACACCGACTTGCGCGCCACCGCGCTGGCACGAATCGACACGATCACTCAGACAGCCACGCTGCTGCTGCAGCTCGTGGTCACGGGGCACCTGATGAAGCGCTTCGGCGTGGCGGTCGCCTTGACGGTACTGCCCGTCGTGGCGTCTCTCGGCTTCGTCGGTCTTGCGATCGCGTCGTCGTTTGCCATGCTCATCGTGTTCGACGCCTTCTTCCGAGCGATTCAACGCGCCATCACTCGCCCGGCGCGCGAAACGCTGTTCACCGTGGTCAGCCGCGAAGACAAATACAAATCAAAGGCGGTCACCGATACGTTTGTCTACCGCGGCGGCGACCTGCTCGGTGCGTGGATTCCCGTCTGGCTCGGTCCGCTCGGACTCGGACTGATCGGGCTTGCCTCGGCGGTCGTGCCGCTGGCCGCTGTCTGGGGCATGCTTGGCTTGTGGCTCGGCCGGCGGCAGGGATCAATGCTGTCGGCGGATCGCGGCTCCGAACCCGCCAGCGCTCCGGCGCGCACTCTCACGTCGCCGGTCACCTAGCGGCTTCAGCCGGCCGGTTATCTAGTGATCGACCATAGCCGACCGCCCGCACGCCCCTCGACACGTGGCGGCATCCTGGCCTCGATCGCAGCGATTGAACGTCACGAAGCGCCAGCCGTCATCGCCTCGTTCCTGTTGTTCTTCTGCATCATGGCCGGCTTCTTCGCCGTCAGGCCCGTCCGCGACACGGTCGGCACGCTGATCGGTGACGATCGACTTGCCAACCTCTGGATTGGAACCGCGGCTGCGTCGATTCTTGTCATCCCGGTCTACGGCTGGCTGGTCGCCCGCTTTCGCCGGAGCGTGTTTCTGCCGTGGACCTATGCGGGCGTCGCCGTGTCGCTGGCCATCGTCGGACTCGCGTTTCGGGGTGGGACTCCGGGTTTGCGACTGAGCCAGTTTTTCTGGATCTTCATCAGCGTTCTCAACCTGTTCACGATCTCGGTCTTCTGGAGCTTCCTGCTGGAACTGTTCCGCAGCGATCAGACGAAGCGTTTGTTCGGGTTCATCGCCGCCGGCGGGACCGCAGGGGCGCTCGCCGGTCCGCTGTTCACCGACGTCGCGGTGTCCAGGATCGGCAACAGCGGCATCCTGTTTTTCGGTGCCGGGCTGTTCGCGCTCGCCATCGTGTGTCAGAAGGCGCTGCTCATCGTCTGGAGGTCCGATTCTCTGGCCGTTGAGACCGGCGGCCTTCCGGCACAGGACCGGGCCATCGGCGGCAGCATGTGGGCCGGCGTGCCGCTCGTGCTGAAATCACCGTACGTCCTTGGCATCACGCTCTTCGTCGTCCTGATCTCCGCAGCGAACACGTTCCTGTATTTCGAGCAGCTTCGGCTGGTCAGCGACGCCTTTTCCGACGCGGCCGCGCGCACCCGATTCTTCGCGCGTCTCGACTGGATCGTGCAGAGCCTGACCATCGTGTCGCAGCTGTTTCTCACCGGCTTCATCGCGTCGCGCCTCGGCCTCGTCGCGCTGCTCAGCGTCGTGCCGGTCGTCACCGCATTCGCCTTCGCCGCGTTAGCGGCATGGAGCACCTTGCCGGTGGTCGTCGTGTCGATCGTCACCAGACGCTTTGGTCAGTTCGCATTCGTGCGGCCGGGCCGCGAGATGTTGTGGAGCGCACTCGACAAGGAGACGAAGTACAAAGCCAAGAACTTCGTCGATGTGCCGGTCTACCGCGGTGCGGACGCGCTCTTCGCGCAGCTCGACAAAGGCATCCGCGCCATGGGATTCGGCACGCCGACGATCGCGATCGTCGGCGCCGTCGCAGCTGCAGTCTGGGCGGTGAACGGATGGTGGTTGGGCCGGCAACACGACAGCGCCGTTCAGGAACGCGCGGACTCTAGCTCGCGCGAGTCTTCAGCACACTCGTAACATCCCGGTGCGCGAACACCGCATCGGGATGTTCCTGCAATGCGGTGTGGTAACGCTGCGCGTGCGGTGGTCCCGCTTCGTCCGCCGCAGTGACCGTCCGGGCCCGGGCGACAATGGCCTCGACTTCGGCGCCGCTTTCCGGCAGCTCGGTATCGACGGTCTGATCGATCTGGACGATGAGCTCAGAGATCGGACGGAGCCAGCCAAACTGCGGATCCTCGACAATCGCCTTGAGCAGCTCGCTCGCAGACGCACGCCCGTGAATGCGCTCGTACGCGGCCCGTTCCCAGTCGAGCAGCGTCTTGTGCAAGTGCAGCAGCGCCTTGCGCAGGTCGAAGAGAAATTGCCGATCCGTGCCGGTCATCATTTCCAGCGAATCAGAACCACACCGAGTCCGAGTAGTGCGACCCCGATCGCGCGCGTCGGGCTGACTCGAATGACGGTTCCGCCGAAGAGGCCGTAATGATCGATCAGCAGCGCCGCGCCCAGCTGCCCAACGATACTCGCGGCGAGCATGAGGGCGGCGCCAAGAGCTGGCGTCGCCACCACGGCCATCAGGATAAAGAGCGCGCCGAACAGTCCGCCCGTCCACATCCACCAGGGGGCCCGCGCCACGTCCGCCACCGCTGGCACCGCCTGCCGGCTCAGCACACCGAACAGAATCAACAGGACCAGACCAACCACGAATTGTGCCGTCGCCGCCCAGACAGGTGCGCCCAGAATGAAGCGCAGCCGCGCGTTGATGACGGCCTGCGAGGCCACACCGGCGCCGGCGGCAACAGCAAAGAGTATGTAGAGATTGTTCACGCGGATCAGTATGCCCCTGCCGAACTCCCAACTTCCAATTCCCAATATCCACGGACCCCTCGCGCGTACCGATTCGGAGGTCGGCTAGACTGATCAAGGGCCTGAGTGGCGGAACTGGCAGACGCAGGAGACTCAAAATCTCCCGCCGGTCACCCGGCGTGTGGGTTCGATTCCCTCCTCAGGCACCAACCTTCGCTCGCGTGATCACCACTCAACCTGTCGAACCTGCTCGTCTCCAGCTGCCTGCCGCGCAACCGCGGCTCCAGTCGCTCGACATCCTTCGCGGCCTGGTCATGATCATCATGGCCCTCGACCATATCCGGGACTTTTTTCACGTGGATGCGGCGCGCTTTGCGCCCGACGATCCGACGCAGGCCACCGTCCTCCTGTTTTTCACGCGCTGGATCACCCACTTCTGCGCCCCGGTCTTTGTCTTTCTCGCCGGCACGAGCGCCTATCTCGCGATGCGGCGGAAGGATCCCTCTACGGTCAGCCGTTTTCTCCTGACCCGCGGCCTGTGGCTGGTCGTCGTCGAGATGACGCTCGTCGAACTGGGTGTGTTCTTCAATCTCTCCTACACGTACGTGATCTGGCAGGTCATCTGGGCGATCGGATGGTCCATGGTTGCGCTGTCGATGCTGCGAAAGCTGCCGTGGGGTGTCTTGCTCGCCATCAGCCTGGCCACCATCGCAGGTCACAACACTCTCGATGCACTCCAACCGGATCAGTTCGGATCGTTCGCCTGGCTGTGGCAGATCCTGCACGTCGGATTTTCGGCAATTCAGCTCGGCACGAATCACACGGCAATGGTGATCTATCCGCTCGTGCCGTGGGTGGCGGTGATGTCGGCGGGCTACTGTTTCGGACGAGTCATGGAGGCACCGGATCGGCGACGGCTCCTGCTGCTGATCGGCACGGCGCTGACCGTCAGCTTCTTTGTCGTGCGCGGCCTGAACGGCTACGGTGATCCGAGTCCGTGGGCATCGCAGTCTGGCCCGGTCACGACACTCCTGTCGTTCCTGCGCGTCACGAAATATCCGCCGTCGCTCGACTTCCTCCTGATGACGCTGGGGCCGGCGATTCTGGCGCTTGCCGCCCTGGACACACTGTCGGTGAGCGTTCGCAATCCGCTTCTCGTCTTCGGACGCGTGCCGCTCTTCTACTACATCGTCCATTGGTATGTGATTCACTTCATCGGACTGGCGATGGCGTGGTCGCGGTACGGCCGTTTCGACTTCATCTTCAACGTGCCGCCATCGCTGCCGATTTCCGTCGGCTATCCGCCGGGGTACGGCTACGACTTATGGGTCGTGTATGTCATCTGGGCGGCCGTCGTCATCTCGATGTACTTCGTCTGCCGATGGTTCGCCGGCGTCAAATCGCGAAACCGGTCACCGCTTCTGAGCTACCTGTAGGCGAACACGTGAATCCATGATTCCAGCGCCACCCATCGAGCCGATGCTGGCCAAGCTCGTTGACGCGATCCCCGAAGGCGACGGCTTCCTGTTCGAGCCGAAATGGGACGGCTTCCGAGCCATCGTGTTCCGCACGAAGGACGACGTGTACATCCAGAGCCGGGACCTCCGTCCGCTCGATCGCTATTTCCCCGAGCTGCACGACGCGTTGATCGAACGGCTGCCGCCGGAGTGCGTCGTCGATGGCGAGATCGTCATCGCAACGCCCCACGGTCTCGACTTCGATGCGCTGCAGCTGCGTCTTCATCCCGCGGCCTCGCGCGTCGCCAGACTGGCGCAGGCATCGCCGTCATCTTTCGTTGCGTTCGACGCACTGGCGGCGGACGGCAAGTCGATCCTCTCGAAGCCGCAGAGCGAACGGCGGCGTGCCCTTGAAGGTCTGCTCGCGAAGGTGAAGCCGCCTGTCTACCTGACGCCAATGACAGGTGATCGAACGGTTGCCGCCGAATGGCTGCAACGCTTCGAAGGGGCGGGGCTCGACGGCGTCATTGCCAAACCCGGCACGCAGCCATACGCGCCGGGCAAGCGGACGATGTTCAAGATCAAGCACGCCCGCACAGCCGATTGCGTCGTCGCCGGATTCCGCTGGCACAAGAGCGGCCACGATGCTGTCGGCTCGCTGCTCCTCGGTCTCTACGACGACAAAGGACACCTCCACCACGTTGGCGTGACGTCGTCATTCACGATGGCTGCGCGTCAGGCCCTGGTGAAGGAACTGGAGCCGCTGCGGAAGAACGCACTGACGAGGCATCCCTGGCGTGAGTGGGCGGAGGCTGATGCGCAACCTGCCCGCAAAAGTCCTGGCAAAGGCGGACGCATGCCTGGTGGTCACAGCCGCTGGAGCGCCGGTAAAGATCTGTCCTGGGAGCCGCTGCGTGTCGAACGCGTTTGCGAGGTGAAGTACGACCATCTGCAAGGCGATCGGTTCCGGCACGCGACGACATTCCTGCGCTGGCGCACCGACAAGCGACCCGACCAGTGTCGCTACGATCAACTCGACGTCACGCCGCCGTTCGAACTCGAGCGCGTGTTCAGCGCATGAACCAGACTTCCTGAACCTCCTGAACTTCCTGAACCCTCTGAACCCCCTGAACCTGAGGTATGCTCCGCCCCGTGACGACCATCGGTCCTACCATCGTGATCTCGGGTGAGCTGACGAGCGGCGAGGACATCACCGTCCAGGGGCGCGTGAACGGCCAGGTGATGGTTCGCGAGTCTGCGTTGACCATCGGTGAACAGGCGCAGCTCAAGGCCGATGTGCGCGGCGCGCGAGTGATCGTCAAGGGCCGGCTGAAAGGCTCGATCGTGGCGTCGGAGCGAATTGAGCTCGCACCAAGCGCGACGGTGGACGGAAGCTTGAGCGCGAACCAGGTGATTCTCACTGACGGGACGCAGTTCAACGGGCGAATCGATATGGACCAGCGAACGATCGCCTCCCGCATTGCACACTTCAAGGCGACGCAGGAAGCGGGCGGCTGAACGTTTGCACCCCGATTTGACGACCCTGAACCACGTCGCCGATCTCGACCGCGTCCTGTCGGAGAGCCATACCCGGCCGTTGCTTCTCTTCAAACACAGCTTTACGTGCGGAGTGAGTGCCGAGGCGCTCGATGAGCTCATCGAACACCTCAACGCAGACATTGCCGAGGCAGGAATGCCCGACCCGAGATACGCGATCGTCACAGTACAGACCCACCGTGAGGTGTCGAACGCCGTTTCCGCAAAGCTCGGCATTCGCCATGAAACACCGCAAGCGCTGCTGATTCGAGATGGGCGCGTCGTCTGGTCCGCATCTCACTTTCGTGTGACCGCCGACGCCATGAAGAAAGCGCTTAGCGCTTCTCCCGAGCAGGGTCGAGGGGCCGGGCCGCGATAACGCTCGACAGCATCTTCCCTTCGAAGTCGCCTTCGCGCTCCGCCACGATCTGAAACGGCGCAACCAGTTCGCGCAGCTCGCCTGGTTCGAGCAGGAAGGCCGGGTTCGTCGGCTTGCCGCGGGCGGCCTGTGCACGCGTAAACGTCTCGTACACCAACAGCCCTCCCGGGCGCAGCGCCGCCTTCAGAACAGGAAACAACGGCCGGTGCAGATAGTGCACGACGACGACGATGTCGAACGCGGTAGCAGGAAGCGTCAGACCGTTGGCTTCCAGATCCACGACTTCTGCGCGCAGCGGAATCGCGCGGTGTGCAGCGGCCTCACGAATTCCCGCCACTGCCGCCCGGTTTCGATCGAGAGCCAGGGTGTCGAGGCCGCGGGCCGCCATCCACAACGCGTTTCTGCCGTTGCCGCTCGCGACATCGAGCGCACTGCCCGAGACGGGAAGGAGGTGCGCGTGGTCGACGAGCCAGCGAGTGGGCTCCGTCGTCACGGTCGGGATTCCGCTGCTCGGGAAATCGCGTTCGCGGCAACCCACGCCGACGACCACGCCCACTGAAAGTTGAATCCGCCAAGGCGTCCGTCGACGTCGAGAATCTCGCCAGCGAAGTAGAGACCCGGGCACAGCCGCGACTCCATCGTCGCGGTATCGACCTCGTCGAGCGACACGCCGCCCGCTGTCACCTCTGCGTAGTTGAAGCCGCGGCTTCCGCGCACTGGAATAACAGTGTCGAGCAATCCCTTGACCAGTGCCTGACGAGCCTCACGATCCAGATGCGCCATCGTGACATCGTGAGGCACGCCCGCCGCTGTCAGCCATCGCTCGCCAACGGCCGCCGGGAGACGCGTGGCCACGATGGTCCCGACCTGAGATCGGGGACGAGCCTGCGCCTGGGTGCGCAGCCACGTGTCCAGGCTCTCGAATGTCTCGCCAGGACAGACGTTGAGCGACACCTCGCACTGGTGTCCACCATCGTGGGCCCGATGCCAGTGACGTGACATGTTCAATGCGACAGGGCCGCTTGCCCCGAAATGTGTCCACAGGAACGATCCGGTCAGCCTCGTCGTGTGACGTCCGTCCACGCGCAATGTCAGCGTCGCCAGGTGGGTAATGCCGGCAAGGTCCTCCCATCCATCAAACAGCAGCGGTGCGAGTGCGGGAACCGTCTCGATGCAGTGGTGTCCAAAGTGCCTCGCCAGCTCGTAGCCGAAGCCGTCACTTCCCGTCTTTGGCAGCGACCGCCCTCCGGTACACAGCGCGACGCTGTGAGACGTGATCGTCCGACCACTATCGGTCGTCGTCACGAATACCGCACCATTCTTCACAATCGAATCAACGCGGTCGCCGGTGACAAGCTCGATTCCCAGACGGTCCGCCTCGCGCGTCAACGCGTTGAGCACGGTGCGCGAGGTGTTGGAGTCCGGAAACAGCTTGCCGTCTTCTTCCTCATGCAGCGCCACACCGAGCTCGGCAAAGAATTCGATCGCGCGTCTCTCTGGAAATGCGCGCAACACGCGCCGCACGAAGCGAGGCGAGCCACCCCAGAAATCGTGCTCCGTCACAACGCGGTTCGTGACGTTGCATCGCGATCCGCCGCTGACGAGGATCTTCGCGCCGATGCGTCGGGCGCTGTCGAGGCAGACAATGCGCCGCGCTGAGTTACGCGCGGCAAAGATTGCCGTGGCGAGACCAGCTGCGCCAGCACCGATAACGCTCAGGTCCTGAACGTCCTTCTCCGCGTCCGCTGCATCTCCCGCGAAATCCACCTGCCTCCTATCCTCGCTCAGCTCTGCTGCGTGAGGCACACAAGATGCAACCTCTCAGACCGGCGGCGCCATTGCGCCCAGCCATATGTGAATGAGTGGAAGCGAGGCGGAGAGGGAGGAGAGGCATGAAACTGAAGTTACTTGCGACCGCGCTGGCGCTGGCGGTCCTCGCGGTAGTGGCCGGCAGGGTCACCGCGCAGGAAACAAACACGCTCGAACGCACGTTCATGACGTTCAGCGCGCCGGTGGAGATGCCGGGGGTGACGCTGGAACCCGGCACGTACGTGTTCAAGCTGGCGGACACGGGGTCCCGCAACGTTGTCGAGGTGTGGGACAAGGATTCAAAGCACATGATCGGTCATTGGACCTTCGTCCAGGCCGAGCGTCCGCGAGTCACCGACGAGACCGTCGTGATGTTCAAGGAGACGCGCGAAGGTGCAACACCTGCCGTCCAGTTCTGGTACTTCCCTAACGAGAAGATCGGGAAGGAATTTCTTTACCCGAAGGATCAGGCAGAGCGAATCGCCGCGCGAACGGGCGCGAAGGTTCGTACCGACGAGAGCGCGGATGCGGGGAGTGCTGTCGCGGAATCGGCGGCTGTGAGCCCTGCGCCTGCGGAAGTGGCAGCTGAACCGGCACCAGCACCGGCTGCTGTCGCGGAAGTCGAGACGCCAGCGCCGGCACCAGCCGTCGCGGAAGTTGAGACGCCCGCTGCGGCACCAGCGCCGGCACCTGCAGTCGTAGCCGAGAACCGTGCTGAGCCCGTCCAGGCGGAGAGCCCGCGGGCGGTCGGGACGAGCGGCCAGGCGAACGAGCTGCCTCGGACGGCGAGCCCGCTCGAGCTCAGTGGTCTGCTTGGCCTGCTGTCGCTCACAGGAGCGGCAGGGCTGCGTGCGTTTCGGTTCCGCACCTAGATAGGTCTCAGGGTCACGTCGGGGTCGACCACCGTCGGCCCCGACCCCCAACGTGTGTCGTACGATGGTCGAAGCGCCGGAGTCGCCGATGAGAATATCTGTCGGTTTTGCCTGTGTGGGGTTGATGACGCTGGCGGTGTTTCCGCTTGGCGCACGCCAACAGGATGATGCCGCGCCGATCTTCAAGGCCGAGTCCGAGCTCGTCGTACTGCACGTGAACGTGTTCGACGGACACTCGGACGCGGTTCCGAATCTTCCCGAGGAGGCGTTCCAGGTCGCCGAAGACAACACCACGCAACGGATCACGTTCTTCAGCAACGAAGATGTGCCGGTAGCAGTGGGGCTCGTTGTCGACAACAGCGGCAGCATGATCGCGCGACGGTCGATGGTGCTGGCCGGCGCAAAGGCGTTTGCGACCTCGGGTCACCCCGAGGACGAAGTCTTCACAATCGTGTTCAACGAACACATCCGTCACGGTCTTCCTGGAAATCTGGCGTTTACACAGAATGCACCCCAGATCGAAGCAGCCGTGACCAGATTCCCGCCGGGAGGCAAGACGGCGCTGCACGATGCCGTCATCGAAGGGCTCGAGCACCTCGAGGAGGCTTCACATCAAAAGCACGTGCTGGTCGTACTCTCCGACGGTGAGGACAACGCCAGCATGCATTCCGCTGACGTGATGCTCGAGCGCGCCGCACGCAGCAACGCACTGATCTACACGATCTCGACAGCCGAACTGGGGTCGGGCGATGGGAATCCCGGGCTCCTGAAGAAGTTGGCGCAGCGCTCGGGCGGGGTGACGTACTCGCCGAAGTCTGAACGTACCGTGGTCGACGCATTCCGCGAGATCGCGGCGAACATCCGCCGCGGCTACAGCATCGGTTACGTGCCGACCAACACCGTCCATGACGGACGCTTCCGTCGTGTCAAGGTGTCGGTGCGCGCACACGGATACAAGAATCTCTCGGTGATTGCTCGCGATGGCTACCTGGCGCCCCGCCACGCTGACGCCCACTGACGCGCGCGGCCCGCTGCCGCCGCACGCCACTGCTCCACCCGTGCGTCGCGGGGTGAAGCTGCTCGAGCGGCTGCTGCTTGTCATCGGCCTCGTCTGCCTCGGATATTACGGATACGTGCTGGGAGAGTCTGCGCTGTACCAGGCGTACGAAACGCGCGAGCTCGACAAGATCCTTGCAAACGCCGATGCCTCGTCCTACACGGAGGAGCGGGTTGCACCGGCCGGGCCGCGCCCGCGTCCGATAACCGGATCGACGCTTGGCCGCCTCGAGATCCCGAGGCTGGAGGTGTCGGCGATTGTGCGCGCCGGCAGCGATGCACGGACGCTGCAACTCGCCATCGGTCACATCGGCGGCACCGCGCTGCCCGGTGAAGGAGGCAACATCGGGCTCGCAGCGCACCGCGATACGTTCTTCCGCAGGCTGGGTGAGATTCGCATGAACGACGAAGTACGTCTGGTGACGCCCGAGGGAACCTTCACGTATCGCGTCGACGGCACCCGGATCGTTGAGCCGACCGACACGTGGGTTCTCAGTCCGACAACGGAGCCTGCCCTCACGCTCGTCACCTGCTATCCGTTCCGCTACATCGGTTCCGCGCCGCAGCGCTTCATCGTGCGCGCACAGCTGACGACCACTGAAGCCCGGAGACACGGTCTATAATTCGGGTTGAAAGACGTCTCAAAATCCCGTGCCCACCTGACGCTCCGTGATTCTCGCCGCGTTCAACCCCAAAGGTGGGACTGGCAAGACCACCACCGCCGTCAACGTCGCCGCCGTCCTGGCGTCCATGCGGCGGAAGGTCCTGCTCGTCGACCTCGAAGCTGATCTCAATGCTTCAATCTCGCTCGGAGTGCGGCCGGCACATGCGCGGCGGCCGTCGATCGCCGAGGTTCTGACGCGCGAAGCGCGCCCGGCTGACGCCGTGCGACCGGTCGGCCACACGCCCAATCTGTTTCTTCTGACGGGCTCACCGGACCTGGCGCACATCGACAACCGCCTGCGCAATGTTCGCGAACCCGAGCGTCGCCTCGCTGACGTCATCAAACCGCTGGTGCCGCAGTTCGACACGATCATCCTCGACTCGCCGGCCGGCTACTCACTGCTCGCTCGCAGCGTGCCGCTGATCGCCGATCAGCTCATCGTGCCGATTCGCGCGGAGTACCTCTCGCTCGAATCGCTGGCGCATTTTCTGACGTGGTACCGCGACTATCACGCCGAACACAAAACCACCGCTCAACTCTGCGGCATTCTGCTCACGATGGTTGACCACCGTCGTCAGGCGACAACAGAGATCATCGACATCATCCGCCTGCACAACCGCCGCGGGGTCCTCTTGAGCGAGGTGCCTCAGGATCCGCGGGTCGCCGAGTCGCCGTCGCATGGTGTGCCGGTGGTTGCGTATGCGCCGGCATCGCGCGGCAGCCGCGCCTATCGCCGCGTGGCTGCTGAACTCCTCACCCGCATCGCCCGTCGAGCTCGCTGACGGCGGCCAACCTTGCGCCATGCGTGAGGTTGCTTTACGATCATGTTCGATTTCGTGACATCAGACTTTAATTACTGAATTAAATCCTATGCAGGGGACGCCCAATCGAGCCGTGGGGATGCGCAAACGTCTGGGAAAGAGCGGCGAGGACATCTTCGTTCCGCCCGTCGAGAGCAGCGATGCGGACCGTCCGAAGAAGCGTGGACGACGGCCCTCGCATACCGAACACTGGACCAAGGTCACCGTCGTGCTGTTCGACCGCCAGATCGTGTTTCTCGATCGGCTCGGCGCGGACATCCGCGCCGCGAGCGGCGTCGCCATCAGCCGTGCGCATGTCATTCGCGCCTTGATTGACGCGCTGAGCGAGTCCGATCTCGATCTGACCGGAACGCGGTCCGAGGCCGATCTCAGAGCGATTCTCACGGCGAGGCTAGGGCGTTATCGCGTTTAAACAAAATCCAGGGACGAAGGACAATATTCCGCTCAGTGTCCTCGCCCTCCCCTGCCTCCAAGTACGGCGACCTCGCCGGCGGCATCACCACCTTCTTCACGATGGCGTACATCGTCATCGTCAATCCCGGCATCCTCTCGACTCCTGGCACCGGGATGTCGTTCGCCGGCGCGATGACCGCCACCGTGCTCATCGCCTGCTCGATGACGCTGCTGATGGGAATGTACGCAAAGCTGCCGTTTGCGGTGGCGCCTGGCATGGGGCTGAACGCGTTCTTCGCCTACACCATCGTTCTGCAGAATCACGTGCCCTGGCAGACCGCGCTTGGAATGGTGTTCTGGGCAGGCGTCCTGTTTCTCGTCGTGTCGGCCACGCCGCTGCGTGAACACGTGGCCATGGCCATCCCTTCCGGGCTTCGCATCGCCGCAGCCGGCGGTATCGGGTTGCTGCTGACGTTCATCGGCTTCCGCAACGCCGGCCTGATTGCCGCAGATCCATCGACCATCGTGCGCCTCGGCACGCTCGACCACCGGGCCGGGTTCCTGCTGATGGGAATCGTCATCGCCGTTGTGCTGCTGCGGCGCCGGAACCCGTTCGCGTTCCTGGCCGCGATCTTTGCCACGACAGCGTTGGCCTGGATGCTCCGCCTCGCCACGCCGCCGGCGCAACTGACCAGCGCGCCGGACTTTTCCTCTGTCTTCCTGAAGCTCGACGTGATCGACGCGCTCCGGTGGTCGCTGCTTCCGGCCATTGTGGCGATTCTGTTTACGGATCTCTTCGACTCGTTGTCGACGTTCATCGGTGTTGCCAGTGCCGCAGGGCTGACGGAACCGGATGGTCGGCCGCTGAATCTGCGGCGCGGCCTGATCGTCGACGCGTGCGCGACCTTCGGCGCCGGCCTCGCAGGCACATCGTCCGGAACCGCCTTTGTCGAGAGTATTGCGGGCATCCGCGTGGGCGCCCGCTCGGGCCGGGCGTCCGTGATCACCGCGCTCTGCTTTCTTCCGTGCCTGTTCATCGCACCGCTCGCCGCCGCAGTCCCGCCATACGCGACAGCCGCAGTGCTCGTCCTCGTCGGCCTCTCGATGTTTCAGATGGTGGGATCGCTGGATTTCCGGACCCTCGAAGATTCGTTGCCGGCGTTTGTCACGATCGTGCTGATCCCACTCACGCTTTCGATCACGCAGGGGATTCTCTGGGGCTTCGTTCTGCACGCGGTTCTCTATGTCGCCACCGGGCGCCGCCGCGAGTTGAACCCCACGCTATGGGCCCTCGCGATCATCTCGGTCGGCCTCCTCAGTCTGGAGAGTCGATAAGCATGGACCTTCATCGAAATGATCCAACCGTGCTCTGGCGTATGACACGTGGCCGCGCCACCGCACACGCAACGATTTTTCCGGGGGCGACGGCCACCACCGTGACGTGGTACTTCGATGGCGTCATGGACCGCGCTGAGAACTACGACACGATCGATCTGGCGATGGCCAGAGCAGAGCAGATTCGCGGAATCCTGCTCAGGGATGGGTGGAAAGAGACCTGAACGCTGAACCGAACCTGAACACGAACCGGGCGCGAGAACCTGGAACCGGGGAACGGCTGCTATTCTTAGTCAGGTGTCTTCAGTAGCCCGCCTCCACAAGACTGTCGGCGTACGTGTTGGCCACGTCCAGGTGGGCGGAGGAGCGCCTGTCGTCGTCCAGTCGATGACGATGACGGACACGGCGGATGCGAAGGCGACCGCTGACCAGTGCATCGAGCTTGCGGAGGCCGGGTCGGAGATGGTGCGCGTCACCGTGAACCTCCCCGAGGCGGCCGCAGCAGTGCCCGAAATCAAGCAGCGCATGCTCGATGCCGGGTGCACGGCACCGCTCATCGGCGATTTCCACTACAACGGCCATCAACTCCTCACCCGCTTCCCTGAGTGTGCGCGCGCGCTGGACAAGTACCGCATCAATCCGGGGAACGTGGGTACCGGGCGCCGGCGCGACGAACAGTTCGCCACCATCTGCAGCGTGGCGATCGATCACAACAAGCCGGTCCGCATTGGCGTCAACGGAGGTTCGCTGAATCAGGAGCTCGTCCTCACCAAGATGCAGGAGAACACCGACCGCAATCTTGGCCGGACCTCGGAACAGATCCTGAACGAGTGCATGACGATCTCCGCCATCCAGTCCACTGAGCTCGCCCTCGACACCGGACTGCGCAAGGACCAGATCATCATCTCGTGCAAGGTCTCACGCCCGCGCGACCTCATCTCAATCTACCGTGACCTTGCCAAGCAATCCGACCAGCCGCTCCACCTCGGGTTGACCGAGGCCGGTATGGGCATGAAGGGATTGATGTGGTCGGCGTCGGCGATGGGGATCCTGCTCAATGAAGGGATCGGCGACACCATTCGCGTGTCGCTGACGCCACGGCCCGGCGGAGATCGCAGAGAAGAGGTGTACGCGGCCTGCGAACTGCTGCAGGCGCTCGGCATCCGCGCGTTCGCGCCGAGTGTGACGGCCTGTCCCGGCTGCGGTCGCACGACGAGCAGCACCTTCCAGGAGCTCGCTGAACGCACGCAGGACTACATCCGCGAGCAGATGCCGGAATGGAAGAAGACCTACGACGGCATCGAGACGCTCACGCTCGCGGTGATGGGCTGCGTGGTGAACGGCCCCGGAGAGTCGAAGGCGGCGAACATCGGCATCAGCCTGCCCGGAACCGGTGAAGCGCCGAACTGCCCCGTCTACATCGACGGCGAGCATTTCACCACGCTGCGCGGCACGTACGACGAGCTCGCCCACGGCTTCCGCGAGCTGGTGGACAACTACGTCGCCACGCGCTACCCGAAGCGGAACGCCTGACCGTCGCGTCAGGCAGCCTTTCGCTTCTCCTGTTTCGATAACGATCGCAGGATCGCGAGCACCGCACATTCGTCGGCTGAGAGGCGCTTCGCCGAATGGCGGGTCCGTTGCGCAGGGCGATACATGCTCGAACCGGCCCCGCAGCAGGCGTCGATGATGCCAGGGTGAATGTAGGACTTGCGACAGACGGCGCGCGTGTTTCCAAGCACGCCGGCGACCGCGTCCACTACCTGAACGACACTCTTTGCCGAAACCTTCTCCGCGCCTTCGCGTCTCCGCGGTCCGTGCGCCCGGGTCGACGCCTTTTGCCCATCGATCTCGCGGAACGCAGCAAACGCCAGCACCGTTCCTGCCCACGTGCGGAAGTCCTTCGCCGTAAAGTCCTCGCCTGAGATCTCCCGCAGGTAGTCGTTGACGTCGCCCGAGCCGACATCGCGGCAGGTCCCGTCCTCGTCGAGATACTGAAAGAGATCCTGTCCTGGCAGGTCGCGACAACCCTTGACGATCCGCGCCACGCGCTTGTCGGTCACGCTCACCGAATGCCGGATGCCGCTCTTGCCACGGAACTCGAACTTGACGCTCGAGCCGTTGACCTTCACGTGGCGGTTGCGCATGGTCGTCAGTCCGAACGACTGATTCTGGCGGGCGTATTCCTCGTTCCCGACGCGAATAAGACTCTTCTCGAGCAGCCGCACAATGGTGGCAAGGACCTTTTCTCGCGGCAGGCCTGTGCGTGCCAGGTCCGCGTCGATGCGTGCGCGAATCTTTGGCAGCGCGGCGGCGAACGCCGGCAGCCGTTCGTACTTCGTCTCGTCACGCGTTTGCCGCCATTCGGGGTGATAGCGGTACTGCTTTCGTCCTCGCGCATCACGACCCGTGGCCTGCAGGTGGCCGCGGGGATCGGGACAGATCCAGACATCGGTCCACGCCGGCGGCACGGCGAGGCTCGCGATGCGCTTCAGTTCCGCCGGATTCCGAATCAGGCGACCGTCAGGCCGGGAGTACCTGAAACCGAGCGACGACATCGAGCGCCGGATTCCCGGACGACGATCGGACACGTAGCGGAGTCCGGCCGCGCGTGCCGATTCATGCGGAAGGGCCACTGGCGCCTTTGCCATCAGTGAATGAGATGAGCAAAAGCGTCGCCGTTTCAGCGTTGCGTAATGAGTCGTACGCTGCGCTGGAAGGTGACGTACGCCCAGCCCCATTGCAGCATCACACTCAGACGATTGCGGAAACCGATCAGCTTGAAGATGTGGAGAAACAGCCAGAAAAGCCACGCCAGCGGCCCGGAGAAATGCAGACGGCCGATGTCGGCGATTGCCGAGCCGCGCCCGATGATCGCCAGGTTGCCAAGATCGCGGTACACGAACGTCGTTGAGGGCTCACCGTGTTCCCGACGGAGGATGGTCTTCGCCGCATGCGCGGCGCCCTGGATGGCAACCTGCGCCACACCAGGCAGCAACTGGCCGTCCTGGTGAAACGCAGCAGCATCACCAATGACGAACACTTCCGGATGCCCCGCGATCGACAGATCGGGCTCGACGACCACGCGCCCGGCGCGATCGAGCGCGGACCCGAGCGTCTTCAGGAGCGGCGAGGCGGCAACACCGGCCGCCCACAGGATGGTGCCGGCATCGAGCCGCTCCTGACCAAGCCACACACCATGCTGGTCGACGCCGGTGACCGTCGTGTGTTCGCGCACTTCCACGCGCAGCCGGACCAGCGCGTGACGGGCCGCGTCACGGAGTTTCTCGGGAAACGAGGGCAGGATCGTCTGGCCAGCTTCGACGAGCACGATGCGGGTGACGCTCGTGTCGATCGAGGTGAATTCGTCGCGCAGAGTCTGGCGCGCGATCTCGGCGAGTGTTCCCGCGAGCTCGACGCCTGTCGGTCCTCCGCCGACGAGGACAAACGTCAGCAGTTCGCGGCGCCGTGCTGGATCGGTCTCACGCTCAGCACGTTCGAACGCGAGCAGCACCCGTCGTCGAATCTCGAGTGCGTCCTCGAGGGTCTTCAGGCCTGGTGCAGACGACTCCCACTCCGGGTGTCCGAAATAGGTGTGGCTGGCGCCAGGCGCGACGATCAGGTAGTCATACGCAACGCTCTCGGCGTCGGTGAGTACCACGCGCCGTGTGTCCACGTCGATGGTCGCCACCTCGGCAAGAAGGACACGCACATTGCGCGAGCGGCGCAGCACCCATCGGATCGGGGCTGCGATATCGCCGGGTGACAGCGCTGCCGCGGCAACCTGATACAGCAGCGGCTGAAAGACATGGTGATTCCGCCGGTCAAGCAGCGTGACGCGGCATTCCGTATTTCGCAGGATCTTGGCAGCCGTGAGACCGCCGAATCCACCACCGATGATGACCACGTGTGGCTCGGACATGTGCCAGTATTAATAACTCCCAATCTCCAACTCCCAGCGCCCAAAGTCGCAATGACGGAACATTTTGGGAGTTGGCAGTTGGGAGCTGGGCATTGACCATGAATTCCACCTCGTTCGCGTCAGAACATTCGGTATCGACCGTCTGTCCGCTCGACTGCCCCGATTCCTGCAGTCTCGACGTGCGCGTTCAGGACGGGCGCGTCACCTCGATCGACGGGTCGTCGCTCAATCCGGTGACCGACGGCTACATCTGCGCAAAGGTCCGGCGGTTCCCTGAGCGGGTATACGGACCGGATCGTCTCCTGTATCCCGCGATACGAAAGGGACCAAAAGGTCTGGCGAACTTCGTGCGCGCGTCATGGCACGAGGCGCTCGCACTCATCACCGAGCGTCTGAGCGAGGCGCGAGAGCAGTGGGGCGGCGAATCGATCCTGCCCTACTCCTATGGCGGCTCGAACGGACTGCTCACGCAAGACACGAGCGATGCGACGCTGTTCCGGCGGCTCGGTGCGTCGCGTCTGGCGCGAACAGTATGCGCGGCCGCGACCGGTGCCGCCAACGGCGCGATGTACGGAAAGATGGCCTCCGTCACCTACCTGGACTTCGAGGACGCCCGGCTGATCGTCATCTGGGGCGCCAATCCGTCAGCGACAGGCCTCCACCTGGTGCCGCACATCCGCGAAGCGCAACGCCGCGGCGCTAAGCTGGTTGTCGTCGACCCGCGGACAACGCAGCTGGCGAAGCTCGCGGATATTCATCTCGCCATTCGTCCGGGCACCGACCTGCCGGTCGCGCTCGCGATCCATCGGCATCTGTTTGAAACGGGCGGTGCGGATTCAGAGTTCATTGCCGCCCACACCCGGGGTGCGGATCGGCTGCGCACCAAAGCGAAAGAGTGGACCTTCGAGCGCGCCGCCGCAGAAGCGGGCGTTGATGCCAGCCAGCTAGAGGCCGTGGCTTCGCTCTACGAGACGAGCAGTCCAGCCGTCATTCGCTGCGGCTGGGGTCAGGAACGCAATCGTAACGGCGGCAACGCCACGCTCGCCATCCTCGCGTTGCCCGCGGTCGGCGGCAAGTTTCAAGTCCGTGGCGGTGGGTATGCGATGAGCAACACGTCAGCCTGGGGCATCACGCGCAACTGGATTCCCGCCGACGAGCCGCGGACGCGCATCGTCAACATGAACCAGCTGGGTCGCGCGCTGACCGAATACAACGATCCGCCGGTGAAGCTGCTGTTCGTCTATAACTCGAACGCGGCGGTCACGTCTCCAGATCAGCGGCGCGTACTGCAAGGCCTCGAGCGCGACGATCTGTTCACGGTGGTCTTCGACCAGGTGATGACAGACACCGCACGGTACGCCGACGTGCTCCTGCCGGCGACGACGTTCCTCGAAGGCTACGACCTCGCGCGCGGCTACGGGCCCATCAGCCTGCGACTCGGTCAGCCCGTGATCGAACGCGTGGCCGAATCGCGTCCCAACGCGGATGTGTTCAGCGAGCTGCTCGAACGACTCGATCTGAACCAGGCGGGCGAACCCTCCGGCGAATTGGAGGAGATGCTCGACGTCCTGGCGCACCTGCCCCATTCGATTGGCGAGGATCTGCGGGAGATGGGCGCCGCAACGCCGCCGTTCGGCGGCAGGCCGATTCAGTTCCGCGACGTCTGGCCGCTGACTCCGGACGGTAAGGCAGACCTGTATCCTGAGGCGCTCGAGGCAGAAGCCCCAGCGGGCCTGTACGGCTATCAGCCTGATCCCGCCACACTCGCCTTTCCGCTGACGCTCATCTCGCCGGCCAGCGAGCGAACGATTACGTCCACGCTCTCTGAGCTCCCACGCCCCGAAGTGCGTTTGCTGATGAATCCGGCCGATGCCGAGGCACGCGACCTGAAGGACGGCGATCCGATCCGCGTCTTCAACGGTCTGGGCGAGGTGCGCTGCAACGTGCAGGTCGGCAACTGGATTCGGACTGGCACGGTGATGCTGCCGAAGGGGTTGTGGCGGAAGCACACGGCCAACGGTTGCACCGCAAATGCCCTTGCGCCTGACACGTTGACAGATCTCGGCGGCGGCGCCTGCTTCAACGACGCTCGAGTACAGGTCGAACTCGCGCAGGATGAGGCGCGGACATAGGACGAACTCGTCCGGACATCCCCTGATCACGCGGACCTCCCGGGATCGCCCAGTTTCGCGCTTCCCGGTTCCGCGTTCCCACCTGCGTTGCGTCACGGCCACGATCGCTGTGAGCGCTCCTGCCACCTGCGCCCGGGATGGAACCACGAAGTCATATTCCTTCGCGGTCGTTGGAATAAACGAACCGGCCGGTGAGTCTACGTCAGCATGAGACGGCAGATCACGGAGCCGAGGCCATGCGCGACAAACGATACGCACGATTGAAAGCGACCCTCGAGGATCACAAGCGCCACCTTCAGCGGAGCCTGCGGACAAGGCTCAACGAGGTCCGCGCGCACAGCCACGACGGCAAGACTTTCGAGGCGCTCGACCCCGCGGATGCATCTGCTTCGGATTTGGAGCAGTACTTCGGCGCTGCCCTCGCGGAATTGGCGGCCCAGGCGCTGCGTCAGGTGGATCAGGCCCTGGCGCGCCTCGAACGCGGTGACTATGGCTTCTGCAGGGAGTGCAACGAGAAGATCCCTCACAAGCGTCTGACGGCCGTGCCGTTTGCGCTGAGGTGCCGCGAGTGCGAGGAACTGCGCGAAATCGGCGAACGGGTGCGGGGGAGCTCGGCGCGAAGCGACGATTCGCTGGTGGCGTACGAGGGGCGCGTGCAGCGTTTCGGCCCTCACAAGTGGGAATAATTGGTGCCCGTGAGTCTGCTTCGATCGGATCCGTTCAATGATCTCCGTTCAGGGCCTGTTTGAAGTACACCTGGCTGTTCCGTGTCAGCCTCGCCGACGTGCTGGCAGCCCCCGGTGCGCTACGTGCCGCCGGCATTACGCCGCTCGATTTCGATGGTCGATCGACGGACCAGCCAATCGTCTTCGCGTGGATGCCCGCCGCGTCGGTGTTCTTCCGCGATCCCGACGGCCATCTCCTGGATTACCTCGCAATGCTCCCGCACGAGCCACGGCCTGCAGACGGGATCATGCCGTGGCGAGTGTGGGAACAGGCGCATGCATGCAGGCGAGCCACTTCGGATCGTCGAGCCAATCACCCAGCACCGGGCGACCGTCGTCGCGCGTTCTCTCGTCGAGCCGCCTGAATCAGATCACTGACCAGCGCGCCGACGCAGCGCTCGAACTCTGTTCCGATCGGAATCGGTTCGCCACCCACGATTGAGGCCCGCACGGCAGAGAGGGTCTCGCGGAGCGCCTGCAGTCCACGCCGGCCCCGCCCTGGGCCGGGCACGGCGGCCGTAATGGCCACGACTTTCTTCTCGAGCTCACCAGAGCCGATCACCCAATCGATAGCATTTTTCAGGACACCAGGCAGACTGAAGCCGTACTCGGGGGAAGCGATCAAGACCGCGTCGCTGGCCGCCAGCGCGTGCCTCCATCGCAAAACGCTCTCGGGCACCGCACTCGCTTCGATGTCGGGGTTGAAGTGCGGCAGATCGCGAATGCCATCGAACACGACGATATCTACTCCCGGCGGCGCCACAGCTGCAGCCGCGGTCAGGAGCGCCAGGTTTCTTGACTGAGCCTGCAGGCTGCCGGAGATGGCGAGGATTCTCATCAGGTTCAGCCGCAATCATCCGGGCTACTGACTGACGAGAGTGCCAACCATATCCGGATGAATTGAGCAATGGTAAGGGCCTGGCGCACCGAGTGTCATCGGCTGACTGAACGCACCCGGTGCGAGGTTTCCAGTATCCAGCCGCCCATCGTTGAGCACCACCCGGTGCGTCGTCGTGTCGATGTTGTGCCAGACCACTGTCTGTCCCGTTGGCACTGTCGCCGGATTCGGCGAAAACGATTGGTTGCCATTCTCCCGAACGACGTTGATGGTGATGGCATCGGCAGGAGGTGGTGAGCCGCTGGGACCAGATGGCGATGAACTGCCGTAACTGCCGCATGCAGCGAGAACGAACATCGACGCGGCCAGCGCAGCCGCACAGAGGTATTTACGCACGATAGTGATCCTTTCGAAAATTAGATCGTGATGGCACGCCGGATGATTTGCCCCATTCATCACCCGACCATGATGCGACCGGTCATCTTCGGGTGGATCGCGGTGCCCGGCGTGAAGCTGAAGTTGTCGATCAGTACTTCGTGGGCGCTGGCCGTCTGCGCCTCCGCTTCGAGCGGCACATCGGTTGACATGGCGGTGTGAAACGTGACGTGCCCTTCACCCTTCTGCATGACCGCTCGACAATGTCCAGACAGCGCCCGTTCCCACCCATGCCATGCATTTCAGAAGACCCCGTCGATCGAGCTCTCTCTCATCATCTGGCTGTGACACACGTACCTCCTCAAGGGACCAGAAAGTTCACACCCCAGACCAGCACTCCCCCGATATGCCCGGTTACTGCGACCAGGAGTACCGAGGCGGCCAGAGCAATCCGGTAAATCCGTACCGCTCGCACCGACCGACGACGAACGGCTCCCGTTGCGAGCGCTGCCGCAATGAGTGAACCGGCCCCGATAATTCCCAGCCACCGATGCCATTCGAGC